>USSH01000154.1 GCA_900557435.1 uncultured Coprococcus sp.
CGTAGACATCTCCGTATAATATAACCTCTGCACCATATGATTTTGTCCTGTTTACCTTTATAAGCGGTGTGGATGAAGGCATAACTATAGTTGCCTTTACACCATATGCCTTTGCAGCGTACGCCACGCCCTGGGCATGATTTCCAGCGGAAGCTGTGATCAACCCTTTCTGTCTCTCCTCATCAGAGAGTGTGCTTATCTTATAGTAAGCTCCTCTGATTTTGTAAGCTCCAGTCTTCTGAAGGTTTTCCGGCTTGAAATACACTTTATTTCCTGTGATGCCACTGAAATAATCACTGTATATAAGCTTTGTTGGAAGTACAACTTTCTGGACGAGTTCATATGCCTCCTCAAATTTTGCAAGTGTCAGTTTGTCGGTAGTCTTCTCTTCTGCCATTTTCAAAATGTCTCTCCTTATATGTTATTTCAAAAATCTTTAGATATATATGATTTATCTGATTCCAATTAGATATGTATGCGCAATCAAGGATTACTCTTCCTCATCAATGAGCATATCTATCTCTGAACGATCCTCATCAAAATCAGCAAACAAAGCATTTACATACGCCTGTGGATCAAATCTCTGGAGATCTCCAATCTTCTCTCCAACACCGATGAATTTTACAGGAACGTCAAGCTCTGCCTGTATAGCTATAGCAATACCGCCCTTTGCCGTACCGTCAAGCTTTGTTATGACGATACCGTCAAGCTCGGTCACATTGCTGAATTGTCTTGCCTGTTCAAGGGCGTTCTGTCCTGTTGTTCCATCGAGGACGATAAGTGCCTCGACATTCGCCTCAGGATAGTCACGGGTGATTATTCTTCTCATCTTGGCAAGCTCATCCATGAGATTTTTCTTGTTGTGAAGTCTTCCGGCTGTATCAACAAGAAGAATATCGGTATTCCTTGCTTTCGCAGCAGCCACAGCGTCATATACAACGGCAGCAGGATCTGCACCTTCGTTGTGTGATATTATATCAACCTGTGCCCTGTCTGCCCATGTCTTAAGCTGATCGATCGCTGCAGCTCTGAATGTATCAGCGGCAGCCATGAGAACTCTCTTGCCCCTCTGTCTATACTGTGCAGCAAGTTTTCCTATGGTTGTCGTCTTTCCAACTCCGTTTACGCCTATAACAAGTACTACTGATTTTTTGTCCTCAAATTCATATGCAGTCTCATCTACAGACATCTGATCCCTGATGATGTTGATGACCAGTTCCTTGCAGGCAGCAGGCTCCTTTATATGCGAATTCTCGACTCTTTGCTTAAGATCTTCGATAACTTTTTCTGTTGTCTCATACCCCATATCAGCCATAATGAATGTTTCTTCCAAATTCTCATAAAAGTCATCATCGATATGGGAAGCACCAAAAACATCTGCAAAACTTTCCACGATGCTATTTCTGGTCTTTGTAAGTCCCTCTTTCAGTCTTGCAAAGAATCCTTTTTTTTCTTTTTTGCTCTTCTTATCACTATTTTCTACGTTGCTTATTTCTTCTGCCATATCATACCTCCTGTCTCATTAACATATAATGTAAATAACTTTTTGTATTTTTGTCGTTATTTGCCTAGATTGTTATTTGTCCAGATCATTCTCTATCAGATTTACAGATACGAGTGTCGAGACACCTTTCTCCTGCATTGTTATACCGTAAAGTATATCAGCAGCCTCCATAGTACCCTTTCTGTGAGATATAACTATGAACTGTGTATCCTTTGTGAGCCTGTTCAGATACTGGGCAAATCTTCTTACGTTTGAATCGTCAAGAGCAGCCTCTATCTCATCCAGAAGACAGAATGGAGAAGGCTTAAGGCTCTGTATCGCAAATAGCAATGCTATAGCTGTGAGCGATTTCTCTCCACCGGATAGCTGCATCATGTTCTGAAGCTTCTTTCCTGGCGGCTGTGCAATTATCCTTATTCCCGTCTCAAGAAGATCATCTGAATCTACAAGTTCGAGAGCACCACGTCCACCACCAAAAAGCTCCTTGAATACCTTATCAAACATGATCTGTATCTCTTTAAATTTCTCTGCGAACTGTTGCTGCATGTTTTTTTCAAGCTCAGCAATGATGTTTACAAGATTCGTCTCGGCGCTTACGATATCGTCATGTTGTGCCTTTAAGAATTCATATCTCTCAGACACTTCCTTATAATCATCGATGGCATTTACATTTACATCACCGAGGGACTTGATCTTAGCCTTAACAGCAGTTATTTCTTTCTTGAGCGCTGGGAGCTCTGGTAGTTTTTCATCTCTGAGTTCCTTTGCAGCACTGTAAGTTATCTCATATTCTTCCCACATGTAGCTGCTGAGTTCATCAGACTTCTCACTGCTTTTTTCTATTATTGCTGTAAGCTTATAAGAATCCTTTTCCAGTCCTGCTATCTTCTCGGATAATTCCTCACGCTTGGCAAAGAATTCTTTGTGGCTTTGCTGAAGCTCTTCACGTTTAGCCGAATATTCAGATACTTTATCCTCATTGTCTGATATCGCACTGGTCTTAGCATCTATATTACTTCTAATTGATTCTATATTGTTTTCAAGTTCTGTTATCTCTGCAACAGAGGTTTCAACCCGGCTCGTGAAGCTTTCCAATTCAATTCTATGTTTTTCAAGCTCAAGATTTATTCGGCTTATATTTTCTGATATAAAATCATCTCTCTGCTTGATGGAGTTGAACTTTAACATAAGTTCTGAAGCCTTGGCATTTGCTGCAGCAAGTTTATCCTTGTTCTCCTGACTGTGACTTTCCAGTTCATCAACCCTTGCCTCAGCTTCAAGTCTCATGGCCTCATGCTTTTTATTGTTGTCCGCAAGGGAATCTTTATTGTTATTTATCTCAGCTATCTGGTTATTGAGTTCCGCCAGCTCTTTCTCTATAGATGCCGTCAGCTTTTCTGATTCAGCGAGTTTTTCTTTCACCTGATCCAGACTCATAGTAAGAGTATTTTTTCTAAGATATGCCTGCTGAAGCTCTGAATTATAATTGTCTACATCCTGTCGCAACTGTTCTCTGGATGTTTTCAGCTCCTCGTCAAGCTTTGCAGCTCTTGCAGCGGTGCCTTTGAGCAGTTCTATCTGTTCTTTGAGTTCATCAAGCTCTCTCTTACGTCCAAGAAGGTTGCTTGAATTTCTGAAAGCTCCACCGGTAAGTGAACCGCCTGGGTTGATGAGTTCTCCCTCTATAGTAACCAGTCTGAGTGATTGATTGTTTTTTCTGGCAACCGCCAGAGCGTTGTCGATATTGTCGACTACAACAATTCTGCCTAAAAGATTTCTTGCAAGCATAGTGAACTTTGGGTCAACCTCGACGAGGTCAGATGCAACACCTATCACGCCCTTTTCTTTGAGAACTTCATTCCTTATAGAACCGCGATCCGTTATCGTGTTAAGTGGAAGAAATGTTGCTCGGCCTAGCTTGTTGCTCTTAAGATATGAAATCATTCTCTTTGCAGTCGAATCATCCTCCGTGACGATATTCTGTATACTGCCACCGAGAGCCGTTTCCACAGCAACTTCATACTGCTGTTTAACTGTGATTATATCTGCAACAACTCCTATTATTCCAGGATTGTGCTGTTTCTGTTCCATCACACGTCTGATACTGTTACCGTAGCCATCATAGCGTTCAGTGATATTGCGGAGTGCCTCCATCTTGGACCTGGTTGCAGAAAGCTTCTCATTTGTGTTATGTATGAGTTCTCTGTTGGTCTTGTTTCGGCTTTGATTGTCCTCAAGCTGTGCGGTCGCGTTGTCCAGATTATCAAGTATACATTTTACACTTTCCTCAAGTTCGGAAAGCTGACTGCTCAGATCTTCAAATTCCTTTCTGTCTCCTGCATCGTCGCTCTTTGACTGTAAAAGTCTCTGGTTAAGCTGAGTCTTTCTAAAGTTGATATTCTCAAGCATGGCATCGTATCTTCCGACTTTAGCCTGAAGGTTGCCGCTCTCGTGCATATATTCTATAATATCAGCTTTGCAGTCCTCTATCTCTTTTTGACATTCCTCTATGTATCTGGATATGTCCTCACTCTGCTTCTTTGCTTCCCGAAGAGCTGTCTCAACATCAGAACTTGAATCATCAAGATTGTCCTTCTGCGATGTATATTCTGTCAACTCTCGTTCGCTGGATTCTATCTGCGCGGTAATCCTGTCTATCTGCTCATGGATATTCTTGTCATTCATCTTCAGGGTTATGATCTGCTGGTTTATAACATTGATCTCGCCCTCCGCACGTTCCTTGGCAAGTCTGTTCTCATGTATCTCATTCTTGGCAGCTTCTATGACAGAATTCAGCTGTTCAATAGTATTTTCAATCTGCTCATACTCTTCCTTTGTCTGCTCATAAACCTGCTTATTCTCATCTATATCATCGTTTACTATCCTGAGTCTTTCCTGATCACGTTCAAGATCAGACCTAAGCTTCTCTATTTCAAGAAGAAATGCATTGACATCAAGATTCTTGAGTTCGGATTTGAATGCAAGATACTTTCTTGCAGTCTCGGACTGCTCCTTGAGTGGGCCAACCTGTTTTTCAAGTTCCTTCAGGATATCATTCACTCGGCTCAGATTGTCTCTCTCATCTGCAAGGGCTTTTTCTGTTGCAGCCTTATTTTTCTTGAATTTCACAATTCCAGCCGCTTCATCAAAAAGCTCTCGCCGCTCTTCTGGTTTACCATTGAGGATTTTTTCAATCTGACCCTGTCCGATGATGGAATATCCCTCTTTTCCAATACCTGTGTCAAAGAACAGGGAATATACATCTTTTAGTCTGCTCACCGTTCCGTTTATGAGGTATTCCGATTCGCCTGAACGGTATACTCTTCTGGCAACAGTAACTTCGCCGTAATCTATAGGAAGACTATGGTCGCTGTTGTCAAGGGTTATTGCAACATATGCTGATCCCTGAGGCTTACGGAGCTGTGTTCCGGAGAAAATGACATCCTCCATCTTGGAGCCTCGAAGGCTCTTGGCACTCTGTTCTCCGAGAACCCATCTGACAGCATCGGCGACATTACTCTTACCGGAACCGTTAGGACCGACAATACATGTGATGCCATGATTAAATTTAAAAACTATCTTATTGGCAAATGACTTGAAACCATTTACCTCTATACTCTTCAAATACATATGTTAATCCTGCTTTTTTCTAAATTGTAACAATGTCTTATAGGCGGCCATCTGTTCTGAGGTCTTTTTGTTGGGTCCCTCACCTCTGGCTGTGACTTTGCCATCGATAACCGCATCCGATACAAATATCTTGTTGTGTTCCGGACCTCGCTCCTCTATAAGTTCATAGCTAAGCTGCCTGCCATGCTTCTGGCAGAATTCCTGAAGCGTTGATTTTGCATCGTAAAAGAGGGATTTGGTCTCAACGTCATCAAGGAGAAATCGGTGTACAAACCTTTTTGCCGGTTCAATCCCCCCGTCAAGATACATGGCGCCAAGGACCGACTCAAAGAGATCACATAATATTGATTTTCTCTTTCTGCCTCCGGTCAGTTCCTCCCCCTTGCTGAGACGGACATAATCCCCGTACCCAAGACTCTCAGATATCTGAGAGAGGGTAAATTCACATACCAGGCTCGCTCTGAGCTTTGTGAGCCTGCCCTCCTCGAACTCTTTTCTCTTGAGAAACAGATATTCGCTCACTATATATTCAAGGATCGCATCCCCAAGGAACTCAAGCCTCTCATAGGAATCTGTCTTGTTCACCTTGAGCTCATTTGCAAATGACGTATGAGTCAATGCTGTGATCAGCAAATTTATATCTTTGAACTGGTATCCGATCTTTTTTTCAAGTTCATCATAATTTCTATTCATGCCTGCCATTATGCCTGCTCCTCGCTGATCTTTTCAGCAATCTTGGCATTTACACCGGTCTCGCTGAAACTTATGCACTGGAATATAGCACTCTTAACCTCTTCGTTGTGTGAGTTACCATGAATCTTTACTACCAGGCCTTTGAGACCTAAGAGAGGTGCTCCACCCTTTGTCTTGGCATTGAATCTTTCCTTGAGTTCGCCGAGTGAACCCTTTATCAACGCTCCGCCTATCTTAGATTTAAATGAAGACATAACAGCTTTCTTGATCTCACCGAGAAGCATCTTTGCAAGTCCCTCATAGAGTTTCAAGATGACATTACCCACAAATGCCTCACACACGATTACATCGGCTGCGCCGTTAGGTATCTCACGGGCTTCTATGCTTCCTATGAAA
>USSH01000155.1 GCA_900557435.1 uncultured Coprococcus sp.
GAAGGCTAACCGCCTACCGAATAGGGTAGCACCGGAATCTATTATATCATTGTTGAAAATAGTAAACAAGAAACACTTTGGATACATTCTTGTACAAGAATGTTGATATCATATAAATGAATTTGGGGAATTCCCCTTTTGTTTGACTATCAAAAAATCTCATACTTTTCAAAATTACCCTTGAGTCATGCACTTTTTCATTTTAGGCATATAAGCCATATGATAAGCAAGTGCGCCGGGTAGAACGCGTAAAACACGTATTTAAGGTTCAATCTCCCGCGCTTTCCATTGTACATATTTATCGGGATGAGCGCCGGCAGTGCATACAACTGTCTCATTCCAAGGCATAGCACATACGTGATCGCACTTATTATGATCGCCTCTATATTCTGTCTGAGTCTGAAGTACGATATTTTACCATCCGTATCTCCATCTGCTGGCAGCTCTGTCCGCCTTTCTTTCTCGCACCAGTAAAATACAAGTATCACGCCAACCCCTGCCATTCCGTAATCGAATCTCAGAAACTCAGCGATCAGTGCAGCAGCAATTGCTATCTCCACACGCCATGCTCCAAGCCGGCCGCAGCTCTCCATGGAATATATAACGAACAGACCGACCGACAGTGTGAAGAATACATTCTGAGCTCCCGGATACCACAACCTGTCATGTATCGCAAGGTCAAACGGAATCTCCGATATCAGCGCAAATGTCGCCATTCTCATAAAATATTTCCTTATGTCTGACGTATGCATAAATCCCTGCACTACCAGAAAGGCAAATATTGGAAATGCAAGGCGTCCCACAGCCCGCATGTATCGGTCATTGTTCATGAGTACAAGCCCCACGTGATCTATAAGCATACATATACAAGCTATGATCTTCAGTGCATTTGATGAAAGGATTTTCATGCCTGTATATTTTTGGTCAGCTGTCAGATTTCTCTCCACATTTTCTCCTTATCTATGTCATATGACATTCACGCATAATTGTGTTTCGTCACATTGAATCGCCCACCAGGGCATCTCCAAATCATAATCCCCGACCTGTCGCCCATTCATATCTAAAAAAACAGCACATGACTTTCTGTTTATCATGTGCTGCTCTTCTCACAAAACTTATATATCTATCTGTAATCGTCTAGATTCTCTTTCTGAGCGCCTTAGACAATGTAGACAGCTCCTCTGTGTCTGCTTTGCCAGGTATCCATGTCATAGTCACATTGTCCTTGATATATCTTGGGACAAGGTGCATATGAAAGTGAAATACTGTCTGACCTGCTGCTTCTCCGTTATTCTGTAATATATTCAAACCGTCCGGATTCAGCTCTGCCTTCTGAGCCTTTGCAACCTCCGTAGCAATAGTAAATATCTTAGCTGCTGTCTCAGCATCTATACTATATATATCATCAAAATGTTCTTTAGGAATTATGAGCGCATGTCCTTTATTCGCAGGATTCACATCAAGGATAACTCTGCACACACTGTCTTCGTATACAGTTGCTGATGGAATCTCACCATTGGCTATCTTACAAAAAATACAATCATCTTTGTTCATAAAAGTTCTACCTCCTCATCGCCTTTTTCCATTGTAACCCATGTGACAAAAATTTACAAGTATGAAAGAGATTCGCTGATTAGGTTCGCTGATTAGGCTTTCGCTAATTAGGCATATATGGGAAAATAACTGTTGACTATTGTGCTTTGATGATATAGAGTAATGATTGCATTTATAAATATTAGAAAAACGCTCTTATTCAGAATGGTGGAGTCATAAGGGACTGAGAAGCCATGGCAACCCCGATCCAGAACATCGGAAGGTGCCGACCTGAGCGACACGGAGTAAAGCATGACGTACGTATGGCGTGCTGAGTGATCCGTGTTCGAACAATGAGAGGCTTGACACAGACGATCAAACCGCTCATATGAAGCGGTTTTTCTTATGTACAAAAAGAAAGGAAGTAGTAAAGGAAAAGTATGGAAAGAAGATTATTTACATCGGAATCAGTAACAGAAGGACATCCTGACAAAATCTGTGATCAGATATCAGATGCAGTGCTTGACGCGCTGATGGAGCAGGATCCAATGAGCCGTGTTGCATGTGAGACATCCATCACAACAGGTCTTGTACTTGTCATGGGAGAGATCACAACCAACGCATACGTGGATATCCAGAAGATAGTGCGTGAGACGATCAGAGAGATCGGATACGACAGAGCAAAGTATGGATTTGACTGTGATACATGCGGAGTTATCACAGCAATAGACGAGCAGTCATCAGATATCGCCATGGGAGTTGACAAGGCTCTTGAGGCAAAAGAGCACATTATGAGTGAGGATGATATAGAGGCTATAGGCGCTGGAGATCAGGGAATGATGTTCGGATTTGCCACAAATGAAACTCCGGAATACATGCCATACCCGATAGCTCTTGCACACAAGCTGGCGAGAAAGCTCACAGAGGTTAGAAAGAACGGAACACTCCCATATCTCAGACCTGATGGAAAGACACAGGTTACAGTTGAGTATGATGAGAATGACAAGCCGGTAAGACTTGATGCAGTGGTACTCTCAACACAGCACGGAGAGGAAGTCAGCCAGGAGCAGATACATGCTGATGTTAAGAAGTATATATTTGATGAGGTCCTTCCACAGGAGCTCGTAGACGAGAATACCAAGTTCTTCATCAACCCAACAGGAAGATTTGTAATAGGCGGACCAAATGGAGACAGTGGTCTTACAGGACGTAAGATCATCGTGGACACATACGGCGGATATGCCCGTCACGGCGGCGGTGCATTCTCAGGCAAGGACTGTACCAAGGTTGACCGTTCAGCAGCTTATGCGGCTCGTTACGTTGCCAAGAACATCGTTGCTGCAGGCCTGGCAGACAAGTGTGAGATACAGCTCTCATATGCCATAGGTGTTGCAAGGCCTACATCCATCATGGTAGATACATTTGGAACAGGAAAGCTTTCAGATGAGAAGCTTGTGGAGATCATCAGAGAGAATTTTGATCTCAGACCAGCCGGCATCATCAGGACGCTTGATCTTAGAAGACCGATCTACAAGCAGACGGCTGCTTATGGCCACTTTGGAAGAACAGACATTGACCTTCCATGGGAGAAGCTTGACAAAGTTGATGCGCTTAAGGCAAATCTCTAAAAATCGTAATCAAAATTGTAGACGCACAGACCGCGATCTCTAAACATAGACTGTGCGTCAGATTAGAAACGAATATATAAAATAAAAGCACATGATGCGATTCGGGCATGAGACTTTACGAAATATATTTCAAAGTCGATCCATGAATCGTGTCATGTGCTTTTGCTTTTGCATTGACTCCTGAAGGATTGTTTAAACAGGAGTAATTTTTGTATTAGTTATTATATCAGTTTTTATATTTCTTTGCTGATTCCAGAACAGCGTCTATCTCGTCGAGAGATGCCTGAATCTTGCGATCTCGATCCGTATCTTCAGCCACGTCAAATGCTGAGTCGATCACGTCATTAGAGTCTTCAGTCTTTTCTGGCTGTGATGAGTCTTTGCAGGTATCCTGACCGCCATCGTTCATGTCATCAAATGCAGAATCATCGTAATCATCAGTGTGGATGTAATCATCTTCATCAGGAGAGACCTGATTGTCATAGTCGGAGTCAGCGTAACTTTCATGTGTATCCTCATCAGGGAAGAGCGCCTTGTTGTTGATCGTTGGTATAACATTGCTAGGAGCTGACATTCTGATGTGTTCCGCACCGGAGTTTTCTTTGGCTGATCTCTGGCTTTCAGAGGCCTTAGAAGATTCATCCTTTGCTTTATTCTTTGCGGTTTTACTTGCTTCCTCTTTTTTGTCTATGTTTTTCTTTAGTCTGTCGATCTGTGACTCGTAGTCAGCGATCATTCCCTTGAGTGAAACAGCAAGTATGATGATAATAACGACCAGAACTACAAGTACGATTATAGCAATTAACATTATGATAAATTTATTTTGACTGATAAAGCTTGAGAGAGAGTCTGTTTCACTGCTTTCCAGTAAATCTGTTGCATCCAGAAAGGTGCCTTCCTGTGTATTGAAATAATACCAGCCCTGATGTCCGCCGGTGTTTGCAGCATATAATAGTACAGTGTTGCCGTCGGTTCCTTTCATATAAGCTTTGATATCGGTATCGTTGAGTTTGATCTTTACAGGAAGAAATGCTGAAGGAACATCAACTGCTGCAGGTTTTTCGAGAACATAATAAGTGTTGCTGCTTGAATGCACACTTACAAGAGTGTTGTCAGGTATATTGCTGCTTTCAGTGAGAGTTCCCACTTCATCCTCCAAGTTAACCGTGTCTGGCTCGTCAGGCTGGTTGGCGGAAAGAGCTTCCTCTGTGGAACTTTCGCTTTCTGTTGTGGCAGTTTCGCTTATGTTGATTGAATTGTATGCGGGTGTCATGCTGATAGCCTCTCCGGTATCGGAGAGAACTTCGGTGGCGGATGTCTCAATGCTGGCTGTTCCGCTGGCCAGTGTCTGGAATGTGAAGGTTGCTGTCAGAGAGCTTCCGGTTCCACTGTAGCTTAATATACCTTCATCTTCCTGAACTCCGCCGGTTACAGGCTTTAAAAGTGATGAATCATATCGGATCTCATAACTGTAATTTGAAATTGCCTGATTGCCTGCGGCAATTTCAACAGTGATGTCAAATGTTTCACCGATGCCCACACTGGATGATGGTACATTGACATTAAAAGTAACGGATGTGGCAAAAGCAGTGTAACATAGCATGATAGCTATACATATGAAAGTTAATAATGCTGTCGTAAATGATTTTATACGTTTGGTTGTTGTTGTCATCATAATTATACGGTTTTACCGATTCCTCCTCATCCTCTATTAATTATTATTGTGTAGGTTCTTGTCTTTTTACTCTGTGACTTACATGTTATCTTAAAGGTATTTTTTCCCTTTTTCAGAGTCTTTGTTCCGGTTCCACTTACAGTTGAATAACTGCTTACAGGTGTGGCAGTTATCTTTATGCTGCTTACAGATGAAGCTACGCTCACTTTGTATGTGGTTGTGTTGTTTATTGCAAATGTCGGAGAGAGCTTTGAGCTTCCAACTTTTAATGTCCTGAGGTAGTTGTTCTGGTTGCCTGGATCTGCAGCGGGCAGCTTGGCAGTTGTGTCAGGCATATTCTTGTATACAGGAATTGCAAATGTTATTGCTTTGTTGAGTGCACCTGAAGCTTCGTATGCCTCATATACCTTGGCTGCTTCTGTGCTTGGAGCCTGAACATTGCCCATATATTGATGCCAGTACAGACAATCCTTGTATGTTACATTGAATTTCTGTGTGTACAGTGTATTTTGCCCCTTGTTTATGTAGGCCTCGCCTGTATATATAGCTCCTCCGATTATAGATTTTGATGCGGATGTCCATGGTCTGTTGTATGTGGTTCCCGATGCAGCCCACTTGAGACCGTTGGTTATTGCATTTCCTGCGGAACTCTGGAAAGCACCAATATTATAGAAGTTATATATACCAGGATAGGATGGGTTCTTGCCATTAGTTCCGGTGGTGATGGAACCTCCGACCTCCTGCTTGATCCTTGAGGCTATGTGGTATGGGCTGACACCTGACTTCTTTGCAGCAGTTATTATCATGGAAGAGTATGTTGACGATGATCCGTTAGGTCTTGCGTTATGCATAAAAGTTCCGGATAATATTGCTTCAACTCCTGATCTTGTCTGGGATGAGTCATATGACAGCTTCTCAAATGCAAAGACAGAACTTGACGATGACAGGTATGTTCTAGGGTCGAGGTAATATTTTACAAGGTCATCTGATGCTGCAAACCACGTTGCACCGTCGTATGAGGAATAGGAGTCAGTCTTATAATTGTATCCAACGGTCTGCGATCTCCATCCGTAGTTAGGATACAGAGATGTGCAGTTGACAAGGTTGGTGACTCTGCCCTTTACATTGACTTCGTTTTTTACTACATCATCCCACTCCAAATTGGTATGAACAGCCTTGAATACCCAGTTAGGATGCTCTTTGTGGAGCTTTCTCAGCAGAACCTTGTAGCTTTCAGGAAACTTCTGGTTAGTGAGAAGTTTCTCAAATGCAGCATCTGATTTTCCATTGGCAGGAGCTTTGTATGTTCCGACTGTTATATATGATGAATATACAT
>USSH01000156.1 GCA_900557435.1 uncultured Coprococcus sp.
ACATAGATGAGGAAAAGAATGTAACGATAGAAGAACTTGTGATAGAGTAGATTCACCGGGGACGAAGGGGACAGGTACCTCCGTCCCCATTTTAGGTATTATCCGTTTTGTAGAAGGGGACAGGTACCTCCGTCCCCCTACTTGTCCAGGGTATGCATAAGGCGTATAATCAGATCTGAGATTATAAAATGGAGTTACGAAAGAAATGTTTTGCATAAGTATAAATTATAAGAATGCACCGGCTGATGTCAGGGAGAAATTTGCATTTACGACAAAAGGACAGAGACAGTTCGCTGAGTACCTTAAGGCTGTGGTGGGTGGATGTGTCGTGTTGTCGACCTGCAATAGGATGGAGATATATTTTACTGATAAAAGTGAGCCGAGTGAGTATGTGAAAACAGAGAAAATGGGTGGCAGAGAACTTTACGGGACGAGAGATGGTCTGCTTGAACAGGTGGAAATGCTACTGGCAAAGGACAGGGACGTATCTGTGAGCCTTGTAAGAAAATATAGCATGAATTATGATGGATTTCAGTGCGCGTTTCATCTGTGCAGAGTGACATGTGGTATGGATTCAATGGTACTCGGAGAGGTGGAGATCATACATCAGGTGAAGATGGCATATCTTATGGCGAAGGAGCTTGGCGGCTGTGATGGCGAGCTTAACATAGCATTTCAGGGAGCACTTGCGGCGGCAAAGGCGATGGCATCGGAGAGCGATACCACGAGGCTGCCGGTATCCGTTGGAACATTGTCGGCACGGGAAGCAGTGAGCTTTATAAGAAATGGTGCCCATGGGGAAACTGCAAAAGCCGAAGCTGCAAGGACCGGCTGTGATGATGGGGTACATGCTGAAAATACCTGTGCCGGTAATATCCTTGTCGTGGGAGCCACAGGCAAGATAGGCAGTATAGTTGTCAAAGATATCGCAGATCTTGCTCCAAATATAGAGATAATTGGCACCAGCAGGAGTCATCACAGTGCAGATGAGATATTTGGCAGGCATCAGCAGATAAGGATAGAGGATTACAGCAGAAGATATGAGCTGGCTGCCTGGGCGGATGTAGTCATTAGCGCAACCGCCAGCCCGCACTATACGTTTGTGAGTGATGAGCTTGCAAATTCTCTGAAGTCGCAGCCGAAGAAAAGATTGTTTCTGGATCTTGCCATGCCTAAGGACATGGATCCGGATATTGCAGATATAGATGGATGCACACTGCAGGATATTGATTATATACGAATGCTCTCTAGGGAGAATAATGAGAGCAAGGTGAGGACGCTCACGGAGTTGGAGCCGTGGCTTCTGGCGCAGGTTGATGAGATCATGAAGAATATTGCATTTTCAAGGTTCAACAGGGAACACGGAGACGTTATGGCGAAACTTAAAACTATAGATGGCGCAAAGATGGTATATAAACTCAAAGGACAGCTTGAGTATGAGGCATTTGCGAAAATGCTGGACAGTATTCTGGCTGCCGGATGTGAGAACTGAATACTGCTTATTTGCTTGAGGTTATGAAATGCTATCGGCTGATGAGAGTCTTGTCAGATGTCAAATATTTGGAACAGCTTTTGAGTGATTTTACGAGAGATTCAATAATAGAGATTAGAGGTAGTGATGTCATATTTCCCATTTATGATAGAACTGAATAATGAGAGGTGTCTGATCGCAGGAGGCGGAACCGTGGCGTACAGAAAAGTGTGCAGCATGCTGGAATTCGGTGCGGTGGTCACGGTGGTGTCCCCAGAGTTTTGCCCGGAGCTCCTGGAGCTGGCGGAGCAGGTGAATACGCCAGACAAATACTGTGCAGCGACAAGCGATGATCGTGGTTCTGTAGAGAATTTTGCAGATTATTCTGGATGCCTAACACTTGTAAAAAGACGTGTACAGCCACAGGATATAGACGATGAATTTGTCGTTATAATGGCGACGGACGATGAGAAGGTCAATCACGATATGGCGGAACTTTGCAGGCAGAAGCGCATACTGGTAAATGTGGTGGATGTGAAAGCGGATTGTGGATTTTATTTCCCGGCGATCATAAAGGATAAAGAGGTCGTGATAAGCGTTTCCACCGGTGGGCAGAGTCCGGTGCTGGCGGGTACAATCAAGAGAAATATAGAGAGCCATTTAGGCAGAAATTATGGCGATATAGCGGAGCGGATGGGTGAGATCCGCGAGCAGATCAAAGCACAGATAGACGGCGAGGAAGAGCGAAAGAAAGCATTTCAGCAAATGGTTAGGAGTCTGTTAGATGAGTGTTGAGAATAGACATGGTAAAAATAAACCGAATATTCGTAAATTTGCTGAGAATGACATGGCAGATGGATTCAATAGTGACGGTTTGGATTGCGAAAGCGGAGGACAGAAAAAAACAGTAAAAGTCGGAACCCGTGGCAGTAAGCTTGCTCTTGCCCAGACTGAATTGGTGATTAATGCACTCAAGGGTAGATTCCCTAAAGTAGACTTTCAGATGGTAACCATGAGTACCCGCGGTGACAGAGACACCAGCAGAGCGCTTCTGGAATTCGGAGGCAAAGCGGTATTTGTCGAGGAGTTCGAGGAAGCTATACTTAATGGCGATATAGACATAGCGGTACACAGTGCCAAGGATATGCCGATGGAGATCATGGAAGGTCTTACGATAGCGGGCACACTGCCGAGGGCATGTCCGCAGGATGTTCTCATATATAAGAGTGGCAGGACATTTGACAAAAACGACAGCTTCGTGGTGGGAACCAGTAGCCTGAGAAGGCAGTACCAGATAAGAGAAATGTATCCAAATGCTGTGTGCAAGAACCTGAGAGGAAATGTCGGCACCCGCATACAGAAGCTGGAGGACGGCGAATACGATACCATCATACTTGCGGCTGCAGGGCTTGAGCGCCTGGGAGTTATTGAAGACAAAGGCAATGACAGTACAGAATGCTTTGAAGTGCACAAGGACGAACTTACATTCAGATACATCAGCACAGAGTCCATGCTTCCGGCAGCGTGTCAGGGAATCATAGCCATAGAGACGCGAACATCCGGCGAAGCATACGACATGGTGAGGGCGATAAATGATACCGAGGCATACACACAGCTCACATGCGAGCGGGCAGTCTTAAGTCGCCTGAACGCCGGCTGCCACGAACCGATAGGCGTGTACTCAGAACTTCATGGCGATCACATGAAGCTGAGCCTGATGAAAGCAGATGCGGCTTCATCGGACAAAGAGAAAGATGAAGAAATCCAGATACACAGAAAGACGGTAGAAGGAAACGCCGCAGAATGGGAGCAGTTGGTAGAGGCATTGATAAAGTAGGGTGACTGAGCTGTGCGTAGCCGAGAGACACCCATCCAACTCACACGGCGTAGGGAGAGAATAAAATGGTATATTTGATAGGCGCAGGCCCTGGTGATCCGGGACTTATCACGGTGAAGGGCCTGGAATTCATAAAACGATGTGATACGATCATATATGACAGGCTTGGCACCTACCAGCTTCTGGAGATGGTGAAGCCGGACTGCCGCAGAATATATGTCGGCAAACAGGCGGGCAGCCACTACAAGAAGCAGCCTGAGATAAACGAGATACTTGTTGAGGAAGGCCGCAAAGGCAACATGGTGGTGCGACTCAAAGGCGGCGATCCATTTGTATTCGGAAGAGGCGGCGAGGAAGTGACCGCACTTCTCGAAGCGGGGATCCCATTTCAGGTGATACCGGGAATAACATCGGCAGTGGCGGTTCCGGAGGTGTGTGGCATACCGGTGACCCACCGAGGAACGAGCAGAAGTTTCCATGTGATAACAGGACACAAGCGGGCGGAAGATAAGGTAGAGATATCAAAAGAAAAAGGAATTTCAAAACCTCTGAAAACCCCAGAAACATCAGATTTTACAGATATAAACAGATCTTATGAAAATGTTTCAAATGACTATGATTACATCAGAAATCAGGAAGGGACAAGCGTGTTCCTCATGGGACTTAACAGACTGCCACAGATCATGGAGAGACTTGTTCAGACCGGTGCGGCGGAGAATACTCCGGTCGCGGTCATTTCCAAGGGAACCATGCCTGGACAGCAGATAGTCCGCGGCGATATACAGACTATTGCGGACAAGGTGAACGATGCAAAGCTGGAATCCCCCGCTATCATAGTCGTAGGCGAAAATGCAGCACTGGATTTTACTGCACCGAACAGAGGATCACTTCAGAATGTCCACGTTGGACTTGTTGGAACGCCAAAGCTTCGCGAAAAGATGAGAGTTGCAATAGATGCGCTTGGCGGTCAGTCCTACAGCATAGTGGATATGAGTGTGGAGCAGACAGAGGAGAAGAACAGGCTGCGCGTGGCTCTGGAACATATAGAAGATTACAGCTGGCTGGCATTTACCAGTCAGAACACCATAACCCTGTTTTTCAAATGGCTCAGGGAGTGGAATATAGATGTCAGAAAACTGGCTCATCTGAAATTTGCGGTGGTCGGTGCCGGAACAAGAGATGCGCTTAAATATGAGGGATACATAGCGGATTATGTGCCGGACGAGTACACCACAAGCGCCCTTGCTATGGGACTTGCAAATGTGATGAATGACGGAGAGAAACTTCTCCTTCCGAGAGCCGTTCAGGGCAGCGAGACAATGCTTGATATACTTGATAAGGGCGGTGTGGTATATGAGGAGATCCCAGTTTATGATGTGGTTGGACGCAGGATGGAGAGCATACAGTATCTGAATGATCTGGATGTGATAACATTTGTAAGTGCGTCAGGAGTCAGGGGATTCCTGGACGTTCTTGATGCAGAAAAAAACAGCGCTGATATGGAGCATACATCCGACGATACTGATTCATGCGGGAATCATACGGATAGCAGTTTAAAAATACATGATATAATGGAAAATATTCATATAGCGGCACTTGGAAATGTGACTGAGAAGGCTTTGGAGAAGGCTGGTTATCATGCGGATATAGTTCCAGAGGTTGGTGATATCGAGCACCTTATATCAGCCATCGGCGATTACTATTATAGAGAAAAGAGGCAGTAATATGATAAGACTCAGAAGACTTCGCGGCAGCGAGGCTATCAGAAATATGGTTAGAGAGAACAGGGTTCACAAGGATGATATTGTATATCCGATGTTTGTGGCGGAGGGTACAGGGATCAAGAATCCGGTAGACTCCATGCCGGGAATATACCAGTATTCACTCGACACATTTGAGGAGGAGCTTCACAGAGTGGCGGATGCCGGAATCAGCGCGGTTCTCCTGTTCGGCATACCGGCTCACAAGGATGAGGTGGGCAGCAGCGCGTACGACGACCAGGGAATCATGCAGAAAGCGGTCAGGAGGATAAAAGAGCTATATCCGGACATGATAGTCATAGCGGACATTTGTCTGTGTGAGTATACATCACACGGTCACTGCGGAATTATCCATGACGGCAAGATACTCAACGATGAGACTCTTCCATATCTGGGCAAGATGGCCGTATCCCTTGCAAAGGCCGGTGCGGACATGGTTGCTCCATCGGACATGATGGATGGGCACACCGCTTACATCAGAAAGGCACTTGACGACAACGGCCTGACAGATGTCCTTATCATGGGCTATAGTGCAAAATTTGCTTCTGGTTACTATGCACCATTTCGCGATGCGGCACATTCAGCACCTCAGTTTGGAGACAGAAGGACATACCAGATGGATCCCGCAAATGGCAGGGAGGCTCTGAGGGAGTGCGAGGCTGATATCGCCGAGGGTGCAGACATAATCATGGTAAAGCCTGCACTTGCATATCTGGATGTAGTCAAGGATGTGAGAAACCACACGGACTATCCGATAGCGGTGTACAATGTCAGCGGCGAGTACTCTATGGTCAAGGCAGCAGCGGCAAATGGCTGGATAGACGAGAAGAGGATCGTCATGGAAAACATGACAGCTATGAAGCGCGCCGGAGCCGGAATCATCATAACCTATCACGCCATAGACGTGGCACATTGGCTTGAGTCGGAATCAATATGACGGAGTCATATTTCGGAATGATTCCGACGATCTGCCCCACTCGACGGAGGAGAGAGGGGCGTTACCAAATAGTCGGAATCATAAAAATTCACACAGGACGATAAATTATAGAAAGAAGAATATCAATGACAAATTCACAGGATCTATTTGAAAAATCACAGAAGG
>USSH01000157.1 GCA_900557435.1 uncultured Coprococcus sp.
GATCATTCCTGTGTCTACATTTGATGATGGAATAAGGATAGAATTCTTCGGAGATGAGATAGATAGGATCACGGAATTTGACCCGCTCACCGGAGAGGGAAAGAGGGATCTGACATACACTTGTCTGTTCCCGGCATCCCACTATGTAGTTGGACAGGAGAAGATGGAGAAGGCTCTGAAACGTATCGAGGCAGAACTCAAGGATAGAGTTGCTTACTTCAAGTCAAAGGATAAGCTAATAGAGGCTCAGCGTATCGAGGAGAGAACCAACTTTGACATGGAGATGATGCGGGAGACTGGATTTTGCTCGGGTATAGAGAATTATTCAGGACCTCTGGCTGGCAGATCAGCTGGGGAGACACCGAGCACATTGCTGGATTTCTTTGGTGATGACTTCCTTCTTATTATAGATGAGTCGCATATGACAGTGCCGCAGGTTGGTGCTATGTATTCGGGAGACCGTTCACGTAAGATGAATCTGGTGGACTACGGCTTCAGGCTTCCGTCGGCACTTGACAACAGACCTCTCAATTTCTCAGAATTTGAGCAGAAACTGGATCAGGTCATGTTCGTATCTGCTACACCAGGCAAATACGAGGAAGAACACCAGATGCTCATGGCTGAACAGATCATCAGACCTACGGGACTTCTTGATCCGCCGGTTGAGGTCAGACCGGTTGAGGGACAGATAGATGATCTGCTGAAAGAGGTCCACAAGGAGACTGAGCAGGGACACAAGGTGCTTGTAACAACACTTACCAAGCGTATGGCTGAAGATCTCACCAGCTATATGAGGGATAATGATATAAAGGTGAAATATCTGCACTCGGATATAGACACTATGGAGAGAGTTGAGATAGTGAGAGATCTCCGTCTTGGCGTGTTCGACGTGCTTGTTGGAATCAACCTTCTGAGAGAGGGACTTGATATACCGGAGATCACTTTGGTGGCAATACTGGATGCTGACAAGGAAGGTTTCCTGAGATCGGAGACATCACTCATCCAGACCATAGGAAGAGCAGCCCGAAATGTAGATGGACATGTCATCATGTATGCAGATACTATCACGGGCTCCATGAAGTATGCCCTCGATGAGACGAGTAGACGTCGTGAGATACAGCAGAAGTATAATGAGGAACATGGAATAACCCCTAAGACTATAGAGAAAAGTATCAGGGACCTCATAACCATAGAGGTGAAGAAGGAGGAGCTTCCAGCTGAGGATAAGGGCGCTGAGTCCATGACGAAGAAGGAGCTTCAGAAGGTTATCGCCAAGCTGACCAAGAAGATGAATATGGCGGCAGCAGACCTCAACTTTGAGGTGGCGGCGGAGATCAGAGATCAGCTCAAGGTGTACAAGGCGGCACTCAGAGATTATGATAAGGACTAGTGGCAAATATGATTGGTGAGTAGTGAATTGGATCATGATAGTTGTGATAGAAACGGTAATCACAGAAAGTGTAGATTACTATATATGGAATATAAATAATAAAGAGAAAAGGTTAGATCAAGATGGAAGACAATAAGAATTATGAACGCAGTGAGCATCTGGAGGATATAACGGATGCGAGCATGAAGGATGATTATTTCAACGCCAGCAGGAATATTGATAGGAAGTATATTACTATTGAGGGCGCACGTGAAAATAATCTGAAGAATATCAATGTCAAGATTCCAAGGGACAAATTTGTCGTCGTGACAGGACTTTCGGGATCGGGTAAGTCTTCACTGGCATTTGACACGATATATGCGGAGGGTCAGAGAAGATATATGGAATCTCTGTCATCCTATGCTAGACAGTTCCTTGGACAGGCTGAGAAACCGGACGTGGACAAGATCGAGGGACTGTCACCGGCTATCTCTATAGATCAGAAGTCAACAAACAGGAATCCTCGATCTACAGTTGGTACTGTCACGGAGATATATGACTATTTCAGACTTTTATATGCAAGAGTGGGAATACCACACTGCCCGAACTGCGGCAAGGTCATAAGCAGACAGACGGTTGACCAGATGGTGGATGAGATCATGAAGCTTCCAGAGAGGACAAAGTTCATGGTGCTTGCGCCTGTGGTCAGAGGCCGCAAGGGAGAGCATGTAAAGCTTCTTGAGAAGGCGAAGAAGAGCGGATTTGTCAGGGTGATAGTCGACGGCAGTATGTATGAGCTGTCGGAGGAGATAAGACTTGATAAGAATAAGAAACACAGCATAGATATAGTAGTCGACCGTCTGGTTGTCAGACAGGATGTGGAGCGCAGACTTACTGATTCCATAGAGACTGCCCTTCAGCTTGCAGAGGGGCTTATGAAGATTGAGGTGATCGGGGAGAGGGATGAGAACGGTGTTCAGAAGGAAAATACTGTCATCAATTTTTCAGACAGCTTTTCATGCCCGGATTGCGGAATCAGCATAGATGAGATAGAGCCGAGAAGCTTCTCATTCAACAATCCATTTGGCGCCTGCCCGACATGTGCAGGTCTTGGCTTCAAGATGGAATTTGATCCGGATCTTATGATACCCGATCAGAGTCTGTCTATAAATGATGGAGCCATTGTGGTACTTGGATGGCAGTCATGCAATGATGGCAAGAGCTATTCCAATGCCATACTCAGGGCACTCAGTGCGGAGTATGGATTCTCTCTTGATACGCCATTTCAGGATTATCCACAGGATATAAAAGATCTCTTATTATATGGAAAGAACTCTCGCCCAGTTAAGGTGTACTATAAGGGACAGCGCGGTGAGGGTGTGTATGATATAACATTTGAAGGACTTCTGAAGAGTGTTGCAAGAAGATACCGGGAGACATCTGCCGAGTCCACAAAGGCTGAGTATGAGACATTCATGACTATAACTCCGTGTGAGGTCTGTGGCGGCAAGAGACTTAAGCCTACAGCCCTTGCGGTGACGGTTGGAGATAAGAATATTGCTGAACTTACAGAGCTTCCTATCACAGAACTTGCAAAATTCATGAAAGAGCTAGAGCTCACGGATAGACAGAAGATGATAGGCGCAGCTATACTCAAGGAGATCAGGTCAAGATTGCATTTCCTTATAGACGTGGGTCTTGACTATCTGTGTCTGAGCAGGGGTACAAGCACGCTCTCAGGAGGTGAGGCGCAGAGAATTAGACTTGCCACGCAGATAGGGTCAGGTCTGGTGGGCGTTGCGTATATTCTTGACGAGCCGAGTATCGGACTTCATCAGAGAGATAATGACAAGCTCATAGCTGCTCTCAAGAATCTGAGAGACCTTGGAAATACTCTAATCGTTGTCGAGCATGACGAGGACACTATGAGGGCTGCGGATTACATCATAGATATAGGACCAGGAGCCGGTGCAAATGGTGGATATGTGGTTGCAGAGGGAACCGCAGAGGATATCATGAAGTGCGAGAATTCTATCACCGGCGACTACTTAAGTGGCAGGAAGAAGATAGAGGTTCCGGATGTGAGGAGAAAGCCAACAGGGTGGCTCACAGTCAAGAATGCATATGAGAACAACCTCAAGCATATAGATGTGGATATACCGCTTGGAATCATGACATGTGTGACGGGTGTATCAGGTTCGGGCAAAAGTTCTCTGGTAAATGAGATCCTGTACAAGAAGCTGGCGAGAAGACTCAACAAGAGCAGGATTAAAGCAGGAAAGCATGATCACATCATCGGATATGATGCTCTTGACAAGATCATTAATATAGACCAGTCACCTATAGGTAGAACTCCGAGATCCAATCCGGCTACCTATACAGGTACATTTGATCTGATAAGGGATCTGTTTGCAGGAACCAAGGATGCCAAGGCTAGAGGTTACGGCAAGGGAAGATTCAGCTTCAATGTATCTGGTGGACGATGCGAAGCGTGTCGAGGAGATGGAATAATCAAGATAGAGATGCACTTCCTGCCAGATATATATGTGCCATGTGAAGTGTGCGGAGGAAAGAGATACAACAGGGAGACCCTGGAGGTCAAATACAAGGGTAAGAGTATCAATGAAGTTCTCGATATGACTGTTGATGAGGCATGTGAGTTCTTTGCAAATGTTCCGAGAATACTCAGGAAGATAGAAACGTTGCGAGATGTGGGACTAGGATATATCAGGCTTGGACAGCCATCCACCACTCTGTCAGGCGGAGAGGCACAGAGAATTAAGCTTGCAACCGAGTTGTCAAGGCGTGGAACAGGAAAGACAATATATGTACTTGACGAGCCTACCACGGGACTTCATTTTGCTGATGTTCACAGACTTGTGGATATACTCAGGAGGCTCAGCGAGGGCGGAAATACGGTTGTTGTTATCGAACATAACCTTGACGTCATCAAGACCGCAGATTATATTATTGACATGGGACCTGAAGGGGGCGCTGGAGGTGGAACAGTCATTGCCAGTGGAACTCCGGAAGAAGTAGCAAAGATACCTCAGTCGTATACAGGGCAGTATCTGAAGAGGTATCTTGGCATGTAAGGGATGTGTCGAATAATTACATCGGAGGTAGATGACAACATGGATGAACAGAACAATGTAGATGGTATCCGCAAGGATGATAGATTGTCATTAGAGGGTAATCTGGAACAGAAAGATATGCTGAACAACGTACAAGCACAGTCGGGATGTGATCAGCCGGGACAGTGGAATCAGGATTCATATGCACAGCAGCTGCAGTCAGACGGACAGGAATATCAGCAGAGACCACAGTACAGCCAGCCGGGACCACAGTATAGTCAGCCGCAGAATTATGGTCCGGCAGGGCAGCAGCCATATCAGCAGCCGCAGTACAGTGCACCGGATCAGCCACAGAATTATGGTCCTGCAGGGCAGCAGTCAAATCACGGCCAGTCAGGATATGATCAGCAGAGACAGTGGAATCAGGATTCGTATGCACAGCAGATGCATTCAGACGGACAGGAATATCAGCAGAGACCACAGTACAGTCAGCCAGGACCACAGTACAGTCAGTCGCAGAATTATGGTCCGGCAGGGCAGCAGCCATATCAACAGCCGCAGTACAGGCAACCGGATCAGTCACAGTATGGACAGCAACAGCAGCCACCATATGGTCAGCTAGGACAGCAGCCTACACCGTATGACAGACCAATGGGATACGTTGGGTATGAGTACAGACAGAATGTTCCTGCAGATGTCAAGAAGGGTTCAACACATATACCAAATTTGTTGAATATTGTTGGAATGATCATGGCTTTGATCACAGTATTTTTGCCGTATGCACATATGGATTCTGACGTCAGAACGATAAGCGGAGTATTTGGCATAGATGTAATATCTGTAATTATAGCGGCAGTATTGCTTGTCGCAGATATAATAAGTGCGTTTATGAACAAAACTGTAGCATATATAATTGATCTTGTGATATCAGTTATCGTTGGAGGCGCACTCATATTCGAGTTTGTGCTCTCGTTGATAGATCTTGGCAAGCTGGACAAAACAGTAAATGCCGGTCTCAGTTTTGGTGCATGGTTCAGCGTGGTAACAGCAATTCTTCTTCTGGTATCAGTGCCTGTATGGTGGACAGTCAGCAGGAAAAAGGCGAAGGCAGAGAAAGAAACTGCGGAATCTGCAGTATAACAGAAGAAAGGGATTGAAGATATCGGGCTTTGCCATAAAAGAAACATATAAAAGAAATACATAAAAGAAATACATAAATGAAATATAAGAATCTTAAGGACAAAACGTGTTGATGGATCAATCCCATTTAAAACAACGCTTTGTCCTTATTTTGTTTTCTGTTTTTGTTTTTGTTTGTACTTTTGTCTCTGTACAATTTGTTTTGGATTTTTTATTTGGATACATTTTTCATAACTTATTTGACACTATCTACAATAGCACTTTATAACAATGTGTTTTTCTATTTATACTGGGATTTGAAGGAATTTGCTACAAAATTATCCTAAATTCAAATCAAAATTGCATTCTAGGATAAGACCATGATATTTTGTATCTTTCAGTTCAATAAAATGGAGAAAATGGATAATTTTATCCTTATTCGACCAAAACAGGCTGTTTGGGGATAAAAAACACTTGATGAAAAAACAACAAATATTTATTAGATGAAATTAGAGCCCCAAACGGTCTGTTTTGGTATAAAAAACACTTGATGAAAAAACAACAAATATTTATTAGATGAAATTAGAGCCC
>USSH01000158.1 GCA_900557435.1 uncultured Coprococcus sp.
CAGTATCCGCCTCTTTCTTATTTTCTGAAGGTGTCTCTTCGGCCTTCTTAATCTGCTTTGTATCCCCTGAAGCCGTGGTCTTTGAATGGGTATCTGCTATCTTTACAGATGTCTCCGTTGTCAGCTTACCACAGCAGGCTGCATTGATACATCCGGCACATGAATCAGGTCTGCATGCTGCTGGTACCTCCTGTCCATTTGCCAGAGCCTCGGCTGCCTTCTTTGCATTTCTTCTATTGATAAATGCAATGATAAACGCAAGCACGAAGAACGCACCCGGTGCAAGCACAAATATTGTAATAGGTGTATAGAGACTGAGCACATTGCCTATACCCTTAACTATACCTGATGAGCTCTGAAGTCTGTTGCCGTCACCAAATATCTGGAACCCAAACACACATCCCTTTCCGACAAGCTCTCTAAACATTCCTATAAGTGTAAGTCCAACTGTAAATCCAAGTCCCATTCCAAGTCCATCAAATATGGATGGAAGCACCTTGTTCTTGGAAGCATACGCCTCAGCACGGCCAAGGATGATACAGTTAACAACTATAAGTGGTATATACAGTCCAAGGCTGCTGTTGAGTGATGGCAGATATGCCTGCAGCAAAAACTGTATGATCGTAACAAACGACGCAATAATAACTATAAATGACGGTATTCTGACTTTGTCAGGTATGACCTTTCTGAGTGCTGAGATCATGAAATTGCTGAGCACCAAAATACATGTGGTCGTAAGTCCCATACCCGCGCCATTGATGGCTGACGAAGTTACAGCCAGTGTTGGACACATTCCAAGCATCTGCACGAAGGTTGGATTCTCCTTGACAATACCGTTATATAAACGCTCTGTACATTTTCCCATTACTTGTCACCTCCGTTCGATGCATCTGCTATCCCGCCGTTTATGGACTTTACATACTCAAGTCCCGCATTGACTGCATTTGTGACTGCATTTGTTGTGATGGTAGCTCCTGACAGGGCATCTATCTCCTCGTCCACTGTGGCACCTGACTTTGTATACCTGAACTGATCGACCTTCTTGCCTGCAAACTGCGACTTGAAATTGTCTGTATCTGCCTCCATTCCAAGACCTGCTGTCTCGGCGAGCGAGAGGAATGATATTCCGTTTGTCGTGCCATCAGATCTGACACCCATTGCAAGCTGAAGATCTCCACTGTATGCCTCATGCGATGTGACTGTGACCACATATCCAAGCACTGAGCCATCACTGCCCTTTGCAGTGACCACTTCATCTATATCTGCATTATATCCCGCATCCGACAGAACCTTTGCTGCCGCATCTGCATCAAAATCTGCATAACTGTCAAATGAATCCGCATCGTCAAACACAGTCTTGTATGCCTCTTCCTTAGCCTTCTGTTCAGTAACTGCAATCGGATCCTTTGTGATCTTATATACATATGCAAGTGCAAATCCTGCTATAACCGTGATTATCATGATCGCTATAGTCGCGATCACTATAGACTTTGTATCCATCTTGGACTTTGTTCCTGATGTATCGCCCTGAGCTGCAAGCTCTGCGCCCTCTCCGAAACTCTTTGGCTGAGTCCATCTCTCGATGAGTGGGACAAGCAGGTTGGAGAATATGATAGCGTAGGATACGCCCTCTGCGGAGCCTCCATATATTCTAAAACAGAATGTGAGTATACCGAGTATCACGCCGAATACAACCTTACCCGCCGGTGTGATCGGTGAGGTAACGTAATCAGTTGCCATGAAGAATGCACCCAGCATAAGACCACCGCCGCACAGGTGTGCTGCCAGAAATGTCATATCAAATCCTCTTCCAGATGCAACTGCATATATCATGATGAGCACTGCAAATGTACCTATATATGTAAGCGGTATAACTGGCTTTATGACTCTTCTTATCAGAAGATACGCTGCACCTACAAGTATACATATAACCGATGTCTCACCTATAGTTCCAGGTATATTTCCAAGGAACATATGAAGTACGTTTACATTTGCCAGATCTCCTGTGTTCTTGAGAACCGCAAGTGGTGTGGCTGTTGTAACTCCGTCATATGAGAACGATGTCATCCTTCCTGCAAATGATATGAGCAGGAAACATCTTGCTCCCAGTGCGGGATTCATGAAGTTAAATCCCAATCCGCCGAATAGCTGCTTTACTATGATGATGGCAAATGCGCTTCCTAGTATAGCCATCCACACCGGCACATCCGGTGAAAGATTGAGTGCCAGCAGCAGACCCGTGACAACCGCACTGAGATCGCTTATAGTTACCTTTCTGTTCATCAACTTCTGATACAGCCATTCAAACAGCACGCATGATACCACGCATGTCAATATGAGGATCATGGCATTCAGCTCAAAGTTGATCATTCCAAATATCGTTGCTGGAAGCAGTGCTATGATCACATCCAGCATAATGCTCTGTGTACTTCGCTTATCCCTCACGTGTGGAGATGACGAAATCTTAAATGTATTATCCAATGTGTGCACCTCCTACTTCTTTTTATTCGCTATGATTGATTTTCTTGTTCCCGCTATGGTCTGTGTCAAATGTCTCTTTGCCGGGCATACGTATGAGCAGCATCCACACTCGCAGCACTCCATTCCATTGTGAGCAAGGAAGCCCTCTGTATCCCCATGCTCAGCCAGTGAGGCAAGCATCGAAGGAACAATACGTCCGGGACACACATCAACACAGCGTCCGCATCTTATGCAGTTGCTAGGCTCAAGATCTGCAACCTCATCGTGGCTCATACAGAGTAGGGCTGACACACCCTTTGTCGCAGGTACGTCAAGAGAAAAAAGTGCTTTACCCATCATTGGTCCACCTGAGATCACTTTTTCCGGAACCACGCCATCCTTAAATCCTCCGGCAGCATCTATCAATTCCTGACAATTAGTTCCCGTCCTAACCATAAGATTGCAAGGATTCTCTATGGCATCACCCGTTATTGTCACTATTCTTGTATAGAGAGGACGACCCTCTATTACCGCCTCGTATATAGATACAATGGTGTCCACATTGTGAACTATACAACCTGCATCGGCAGGCAGCATCTTGGAATTGACATATCTTCCGGTATTCGCATATATAAGCTGCCTCTCAGCACCTTGTGGATATTTGGTCTTCATGACATGGACTTCTATCTTATCGTTGTCTTTCAACTTATCCTTGAGGAGCTCTATTGCCTCCGGCTTATTGTCCTCTATCGCTATGATTCCTTTTGCATGATCAAACAGATTGATACATATCTCCAGTCCGAGTATCAGCTTGTCTGGTTCCTCCATCATTCTCCTGTAGTCCGATGTCAGATATGGCTCACACTCTGCGCCGTTTACGATTATGTAATCAATATCATCCTCATTCTTAGGAGACAGCTTTACATTTGCAGGGAATCCGGCGCCACCCATTCCGACAATACCAGCCTCCTTGATGATCTCCTTCACGTCCTCCCTGTACAGGGTTGACAGATCCTTGACATTTGCAGCAAAATCTATCTCCTCAAACTGACCATCGTTCTCCACAACAATAGATTCTACCTTTGATCCTCCCGGAACATATCTTGGCTCTATAGCCTTTACTGTTCCTGATATGGATGAATGTATATTTGCAGATACAAAGCCGCTGGCCTCGGCTATCTTCTGACCAACCAGAACTCTGTCTCCCTTCTTCACTATAGGTGTGGCAGGTGCACCAATATGCTGGCTGAGTGGGTACACACAGTCACCTTTCGGAAGGTATTCTTTTACAGGCTTTTCCATTGACAATTCTTTGCCTTCATATGGATGAATTCCGCCTAGAAATGTTAACAAACCCATGTTTTACCTCTTTTCCTAATATTTTTGTTACTAAAAATTCTTTATCTATAATAACGCTTTAGATGGTTAAAAACAACCTAAACGGTGATACTTTCTCATTTTAAAATTATGGAAAAAAGCCTCTGACACGTTCCCATGTCAAAGGCTTATATTCACACATCTAATAGCTTCGGCAGATTTCTCACCAAGACAGCTCCAGCCAGTCCTATACATATTCCAGCTATAGTTCCTGATATGCAGAGCACCGGAATATACAGCATGATATTCCCACTCTTCATAAGTATCGCCGCCATGATGATCTGCCCTGCGTTGTGGCTTACAGCTCCCAGTATACTTGTCCCCAGCAAGCCAAATATTTTCAACTTCATGCACAGCGTCATGACCAGCAGACTAAGGACAGCTCCGGCCAGACTATACACCATAATCGAAAGATTGCCAAATAACAGAGCTGACAGAACAACTCTGATCAATGATATCACCCAAGCAGACCTGACATCCATCTTGAACATGACAACTATTGTCACTAGATTGGCAAGTCCAAGTTTCACTCCCGGAACAGCAATGTTCACCGGAATCAGAGACTCTACATATGAAAATACCATCGCCACTGCAATAAACATGCCCATATATGCGATTTTCCTAGTGCTCCATCTGTCTTTATCTTTCATGATCTGATCTCACTTTGCCTCGTATTTTATTTTATGTCCACTTCCTGTGCTTCTCCGCCATGTACTTCGACAACCAGCTTGTGTGGCAGACATGTGATAGTCTCCCCTGACCTGTTTTTCGCCCCCATCCTGACACACACTTTATCCGGACAGTCTGCAGACTTCATCTCTATCTTTCCATCTTTCACAGCCACAACATTCTCCCCCTGCTCTGTGTGGAATACATACTCATCATCCACATCCATGTTGATGGTCTTAACCGGCTTATCATCTATATATACCTCCGCATAGCTTCCTTTATGAAGTCCGTATTTCAATATAATGACTCCGGCTATACCTAGCACAAGCAATACTGCTGCCAGCACAATATCTCTCTTTTTAATAATCGCACTCATATTTTTCTGCCTTTTCTATTACAGTTATAATTCATCTTTGCCTGATTTAGCGAATAATCTGACTGCTCTGACAAATCATTTTATTATGCAAAATCATTTTTCTCCGACGAATGATTCTATTCTGCAAGCTTGTACTCTTCTTCTGTGATCGTGAACTTTCCTTTTAAGCCATCACTCACATACACATTCTTCTGATCATCGATAAGTATGACATCCGCGCCATATCTGCTGACCAGCTCCATCGACTGCTCCTTTCCGGCAAGCATGCACAGAGTCGAAAGCGCATCACTCATCAGACCATCGTCACATACGACTGTGGCCGATATGATATGCTGCCATGCTGGATATCCGGTCTTCGGATCGAGAATATGATGATATCTCTTTCCGTCCATTTCAAAATACTTCTCGTAATCCCCCGATGTTGAGACAAATGTAGTAGCTCCGCCGTCTTCATTTATGACGCCCATGACACTGCCTTCACCAGATCTTGGATCCTTAACACCTATCTTCCAGGCTGAGCCATCCGGTTTGTTTCCATATACCATAATACTGCCGCCAAGGGCTATACAGGCTCCTGTAACCGCATTCTCTTCCAGATAATCTGCAGCCAGATCACATCCGTAGCCTTTTCCAACAGCCCCGAAGTCCAATGACATACCAGACTTTGCTATATTGACAAATGCACCCTTCTCATCGTTTATGCATGACACCTGTGTGACGTCAACATGTGTAAGTGTATCATCTATATCTGCTTGGGATGGTATATCTGTTTTTCCGGATTCTATCCCCCAAAGTTCTGCCAGTGGACGTATGGTTATGTCTAACAGATCTCCACTGTCCTTTGATATCGCAAGTGTCCTGTCCATTATGTCCGCAAGCTCAGAGCTTATGGGATAATTCTCCCCTGGACTATATGAATGATTTATATTCCAGACCTCAGAGCCTTCACTCCTCCATGAGATCACCTTCTTGTCTAGATTGTTTTCTATATCCATTATGCCATTTATAACGCTGTCGCCCTCTCTTCCATATACAGTAAGTGAAGCCGTTGTGCCCATGACTGTTGTATTCAATGTCTTCTCAACATTGTCTGCATTTCTCATCCCAGTAATTATCACCATAGCGACAACTGCCGCAGCACATAATGCTGCGGCGCTTATTTTTACTATTTTATATGTCTTACTTTTTGATCTTGTGGCCGTTATATCTTTTTTTAGGTCTTTGGGTAAGTCTTTATCGTCAGTGA
>USSH01000159.1 GCA_900557435.1 uncultured Coprococcus sp.
CTATAATACTGGACACCGTCTTTACTCTTCCAGTCACACTTTCTATAGGAGAATACATACCCATACTTTTATACTGCATAATAATATGATTAAACTTCACCAGAAGTTCATCAACCGCTTGCTCATAGGGAGACAAAATCTCCTTCCAAAGCTGAATTTCCATGCAACGCCTCCAACTCTTATTTTGCCAGACATAAAACTCACCCTATCAGTCTGTGCGAAATATTATTCTTCTGATACCCTTGTACTGAGAAATTCGTATTCCCTCTGGCCATCTTCATAATCCGGATAGGTTTCCACCAACTGCGAAGCAAGTTCATAAGCCTTGTCATAATCTATGTTTTTTTCATAATATGCTACCTGGAGCATCATAAGTTCCTTTTTGTATACCGTGTCATCGCATTCCAAACCGTTTGTAATATATGCTAAAGCAGACTCCATATCACCATTGCTCAGATAATATGAACCATACATTGCATATACATACGAGTTGAATCCAAATGTCTGGACATATTTCTCATAACTTTCAAACATTTTTTCAGAATCATCCGTAACTGCGTAACATGTTCCGATATACATGTAAAGCTCCGGATAAGTCTTAGCCTCTTTCAAAAGGACATCCAGTGCCCCACCATAATTGCCGCTTGCAAAATCATCAAGTGCCTCTGCGAGTTCTTTCAAATCGTTGACGTTTGAACCTGAAAACGAAGAAGCTGTAAGCTCTTTATAAGTGGATGCAGCATCAGCATACTGACCACTTTTGAGATATGCATCAGCCATATATAAATTTATATTCTGATCCTTCCTGCCCGAAAAGAACTGCTGCTCTGCCAGAGCAGCTTTGAATGAATCTATGGCTTCCTGATATGAACCACTCTCATAATATGTTACACCCTTATCAAAATATTCATCTTTCTGTGATATTATCGCTGATATGGCATACGATATAAGCATAACTGACACACAGGCCAAAATTAAAATTCCAAAGATAAGGGGATAATTGATTTTCTTTCTCTCTTTAAATATACTGCGTTTGCGTTTTGACATCTGTAATCTCCTTCATATACTTCTTTTTGTAAATTCCACTATAAAATATATCGGTTCTTGCATAATTCTGCATTCAACCATTAAAGTCTAATCTTATACATCATTTTATATTAACACAATAAGCCAATAAGATAAAGAAAAAAAGCGGCTACACTGAATTCTATGAATTCAACAGTATAACCGCTTTCATTATATACCACTAAATGTGACACTAAAATCATGAGGATACACCTATCCCCAATGAATACTAATAAAAAATATTATGTGAAAAATTAATGTAAATATTAGTGATGGAATAATCTGATTCCTGTAAATACCATAACCATATCGTACTTATCAGCACACTCTATAACGAGATCATCACGAACAGATCCGCCAGGCTGTGCAATGTACTTGACACCACTCTTGTGAGCTCTCTCGATATTGTCTGAGAATGGGAAGAATGCATCTGATCCAAGGACAACATCTGTATTCTGCGCCAGCCATGCCTTCTTCTGCTCTGCTGTGAACACCTCTGGTTTAACCTTGAATCTCTTCTGCCACTCGCCTTCCTTAAGGACATCCTCGTACTCATCGCCCATGTATACGTCGATGGCATTATCTCTGTCTGCTCTTCCAAGTCCGTCAACAAACTGAAGTCCCATAACCTGTGGTGACTGACGGAGGAACCAGTTGTCTGCCTTCTGTCCGGCAAGTCTTGTACAGTGAATTCTTGACTGCTGTCCTGCTCCGATACCTATAGCCTGTCCGCCCTTTACATAACATACAGAATTTGACTGTGTATACTTAAGTGTGATGAGTGCGATCTTCATGTCGATCTCAGCCTGTTCCGGAAGCTCTTTGTTCTCTGTAACAAAGTTTGACAGGAGATCCTTGTCGATCTTGAGCTCATTTCTTCCCTGCTCAAATGTAACGCCATATACCTGTTTTCTCTCGATCTCAGCAGGAACATAGTTCTCATCTATCTGGATGATGTTGTAGTTTCCCTTCTTCTTTGCGAGAAGAAGTTCCATAGCCTCATCTGTGTATCCAGGAGCGATAACACCATCTGATACCTCTCTCTTGATAAGACGTGCTGTGTCTGCGTCACATACATCTGAGAGTGCAATGAAATCACCAAATGATGACATTCTGTCAGCGCCTCTTGCTCTTGCATATGCACATGCAAGTGGTGAGAGCTCTCCGAGGTCATCTACCCAGTAGATCTTTGCAAGTGTGTCGGTGAGAGGAAGTCCAACTGCAGCACCTGCTGGTGAAACATGCTTGAATGATGTTGCTGCTGGCAGTCCTGTTGCCGCCTTGAGCTCCTTAACGAGCTGCCATCCGTTGAATGCATCAAGGAAGTTGATGTATCCAGGCTTGCCATTTAAAACCTTGACAGGAAGGTCACTGCCATCTTCCATATATATTCTGGAAGGCTTCTGATTTGGGTTACAACCATACTTTAACTGAATCTCGTTCATGATCATATATCTCCTTTTTATTTATAATATCCTAATTTCATATGTCGAATATAATTTATATCCGGTTCACATCTTGTGCTTGTGTATTTAAATTTCCTACTTGTTCTTATTTACGATCTTTGTCTCGTACTCGCCTGTCGCGATGTCGATATATCTGACGAACAGTGAAACCTTGTTGTCCTCGTTGAGGCTGTTCCATACCTTATCTGTGAACTCGTCGATATCACCGGATATCTTAACCCACTTTGGCTCACCCTCAAAACTTGGAAGTGGATTGCCATCGTGCATATATGTGTGAATGAAATGTCCCTCACCGGCTACAGGGTTCTCGTATGAGAATGTGTATCTGTTATTTGCTGCAGGGTTGCCGTTGTTGCTCTTAAGTATGGACATTGAATAGTTGAATACACCATTCTTTATGTGCATAACGCCTGAGATTCTAGGTGTGTAGTTAGGGCCATCCGGCTCAAACTGTCTGCTTCTGAGCGACTGCTCAAATGTGAGTTCATCGTCAAGTCCGTCATATATAGTGTCTGTCTGATCGCCATTTGTAACTATAGTCTTGTTGCCAAGGACTCTTACAGGTGCGTAGATGATAAGGCTTGGATCCTCAAGCTTTGACGGATCAAATGCCTCTGTTCTTATTCCCTCACCCTCTGTCACAAATACTCTGTTACGACTATTTGAACTTCTTCCCATGATGAAGTAAGCTGTAACTGCCTTCTTGCCATCCTCGGACACACCGATCACGATTCCACGTCCCGGATATGCATTTTCGCTAAGTTCCTTCTCAAGTGATAACATTTCCATTTTCTGTTGTACCTCCATGTGTTTTCTCGTACCTGTGAGCTGATGCCATAAAGAAAGCCGGCCACCTGCGCACACAAATACATATCTTGATATATTTGCTTGCCCAGGCGGTCGGCTTGTCTCAACAGTACACTCCCTGTAGGTAATTCCTACCAGCCTTTCGGCCGTCTCCGCCAGTCGTGCACCAACATGTTTTTATAATATAGTAAATCTTTTCTTATTTCAAGTGTTATCTCACATAAAAAGGTGCGTTGTCATAACTGACAGCGCACCCCATATATATTACTACAACTATTATTTAATTAGAGCTTGTGACTGCATCCACCATGACAGCTCGAGCAGTCGCCACCACATATGTGTTTGCCCTTTTTTCTATCCTTTACCATACCTCTGACAATGAAGAACACCATCAAAATGATTATGGCTGCCACAATGATTGTACCAAGATACTCTGACATAAGTCACCACTCCTTATATATATCCTCCTCAAAACTGATACTAAGCGTTGAGGAATTCCTTGCTAGTCTTTACCTTCTTGTTTGGATCCGGACGGAACAGCATGAAGAAGAAAAGAACAACAAGTGCAATTGCTACTACTGACCATACACCGAATGAACAAGCTCCTGTGAAGAGACCTGCGATTCTGTATACAACAAGTGCTACAAGGTAAGCAAATCCACACTGATATCCGATTGCGAACCAGAACCACTTAGCACTGTTCATCTCTCTCTTGATAGCACCCATAGCTGCGAAACATGGCGCACAGAGAAGGTTGAACACAAGGAATGAGAATCCGCTTGCTGTTGTGAATGCACCTGCAAGTGCCTGATAAACTGTACCATCTCCACCACCGTAGAGGATACCCATTGTACCAACGATGTTCTCCTTGGCAACAAGACCTGTGATAGCTGCTACAGTTGCCTGCCAGTTGCCCCAGCCCTGTGGAACGAAGATCCAAGCGATCGCATTACCGATCTTTGCAAGGATACTGTAATCAATCTGGCTCTCATCAAGCATCTGGAATGAACCATCAACAAATCCGAAGTATGTTGTGAACCATACAGCGATTGTTGAAAGTGTGATTATAGTACCAGCCTTCTTGATGAATGACCAGCCACGCTCCCACATGCTTCTGAGCACAGAACCAACTGTTGGAATATGGTAAGGTGGAAGCTCCATAACGAATGGTGATGGATCCCCGGCGAACATCTTTGTCTTTTTAAGTATTATACCAGAACATATAATTGCTGCAATACCAATAAAGTAAGCACTTGTTGCAACTATTGATGAACCACCGAATATAGCACCGGCGATCATGGCGATAAATGGAACCTTAGCACCACATGGTATAAATGTTGTTGTCATGACTGTCATACGACGGTCTTTCTCATTCTCGATCGTACGTGAAGCCATGATACCTGGAACACCACAACCTGTACCTACAAGGATAGGTATGAATGACTTTCCTGAGAGACCAAACTTTCTGAAGATACGGTCCATGATGAAGGCGATACGTGCCATATATCCACAGTACTCAAGGATTGCAAGTAAGATGAACAGTACGAGCATCTGAGGTACGAAACCAAGTACCGCACCAACACCAGCTACTATACCATCGATGATAAGTCCGTGTAACCAGTCTGCACATCCGATCTTGTCAAGTCCTGTAGAGAAGAGGTCTGGGATTGAAGGAACAAATACACCGTAATCAGCAGGATCAATCTCTGCCATCTGTGTCTCGTTGAAGTAATCAACCGCATCAAGATATGACATCGCATTTGTTGTCTCTTCATTAGCATTTGCAGGAACCTCTGAGTAGTAAACATCGATATCGTATGTATCAAGTGTCTCCTCATCTTCCATCTCATACTTAACACTTGTCTCTGTGTTTGTGTTTGCCTCGATGGCTGCCTTTGTGGCATCTACATCAACTGCATCCTCGTCATCTGTTACGAGCACGCCATATGCATCGAGTGCTGTTGTTGCTGCATCATAGTCACCTGATGCCTCCTCATAATCTGAGCTTCCAATTCCGAAGAGATGGAAACCATCGCCGAACAGGTTGTCATTTGTCCAATCTGTGCACCATGCACCTACTGTTGACATTGCTATATAATATACGAGCCACATGATGAGCACGAATATAGGAAGTGCAAGGATACGGTTTGTTACAACACGGTCGATCTTGTCTGATACTGTAAGCTTCTGTCCCTTAACAGCCTTCTTTACACACTTGTCAATGATTGATGAAATATATGAATATCTCTCACTTGTGATGATACTCTCTGTGTCATCATCGAAGTCATCCTCAAGCTTCTTGATCTCTGCTGAGCAGTCTGGAGCATTCTTCATCTGCTCTATGATCTTGCTGTCCTTCTCAATAAGCTTGATCGCGAAGAATCTCTTTCTATTCTCCTCCATGTCAAGCTTTGCGCTTACACTCTCGATTGCAGCTTCAACAGCCTCATCAAAGCTGTGAACTCTTGCATTTGCTGCCTTTGACTTTGCTGCAGCGATAGCCTTCTCCTTAACCTCATCAATACCTGTACCCTTGAGAGCTGAGATCTCGACAACCTCACATCCAAGAGCTTCCTTCAGGTTCTTGATGTTGATGGAATCGCCATTCTTCTTTACAAGATCCATCATGTTGACAGCCATGACAACAGGGATTCCGAGCTCAATGAGCTGTGTTGAGAGATAAAGGTTTCTCTCTATATTAGTACCATCAATTATGTTGATGATGGCATCAGGATACTCCTGAATAAGATAATTTCTGGCAACAACTTCCT
>USSH01000160.1 GCA_900557435.1 uncultured Coprococcus sp.
TTTGTAAATATTTAGATGAATTATATCTTCAGTATGAACCGGATGAGGTGTGGCTGGGGAGTGAATTTTGTGAAAATTTATTTGTGAGTTGTTCGGTAGAAGATTATCAGGAAAAAATTAATTGTTTTAAGACGCGGGGACTTCGAGTACAAATTGCGATTCCTGAACTCCATGAAATACATTTTGATGAGATAATGCATGTGGTAGAACAGATGGTAGATGTAGATGGTTTTGTTGTAAATGATGTAGGAACTGCAGTGACAATACATCGGAACTTTCCGCAAAAAAAAATGATTCTAGGCCGCGCGTTCGATAAATCGGTTAGGGAAGTCAGATTTACGCCATCTGAAATTTGCAGCAAGTATGAACGAGAGGTTACCAAGTGGTGCGGGGGAGTGCATGACTTTGCGCACTTGAATTTTTTTCGTAGTATTGGAGCAACGGGAATTACTACGGACAGCGTGCCTTTTGTGGTCACAAAACTTGATGAATTAAAAATGCCGGTATATTTTCAGTATCCAAGGATTGTATTGTCTCAGGCGGCAATATGTGAATTTAGTGGCGTGGATGGCGACAATCCGCTGAGAGGATGTAAATATGGATGTTTTGGCTATGCAAAGGCTTATGACTTGTCAGGAATATCAGTTAGAAAAATAGGAAAAATTATTTCTCATAAGGAGGAGAGGGCGATCAACCAGTGTGTGTCTGGTGATATGCGTCTGGTTTATACATTATGAAACATATGGATAGAATCCGTTCGGGTATACCAACCTTAATTGCACCTGTAAAAAGATCAGATGATATTTTACCGATTCTCCGAGCTGGTGCGAAAGAAGTATATGGGGGCATAATAGATTCAAAGTGGGACGAAGAATTTGGTCAATATATTGAGATGAATCGTAGAAGTGCTTTTGGTAAGAAAGCAAACATGAATGGTTGTGATGAACTTTGCGAGGCGGTCAGAATCTGTAAAGAACACGATGCGGAATTTCATTTAACATTGAATGCCTTACAAATTCCTCAAAAGTATTATTCTTATTTGAAGCCTGTTTTACATCGTTTTTTTGAAGCGGGAGGGGAAAAAGTAATTGTAAGTGATCCGGCGATAATCCCGGTTGTTTTATCATTTGGACTGCAACCAGTGATTAGTTCTTGTGCTGATGTTCTGAATATAGCAGCTGCTTCATTTTACAAAGAACAGAAATTCAAGCGGATTATATTCCCAAGGTATATGCTGTTGGATGATATTGAACATATTACGGAAGCAGTATCTGACATAGAATATGAAGCGTTTTTGATGAATGGAGCTTGTAGATTTCATGATGGATGTTGCTTTTGCATGCATGGGACGACACAGAATGGTTTATGTGATACTTTGGATTATACACCATATCATCTGATAGGTAATTCAAGCCAGTGTATGATGGAGACTGCCGAACAGCGACATGAGCAATTCAAACAATCTTATTATAGAGCGTGTGGTCTTTGCGCATTGTTCCGGTTAAGCCGTTGTGTTGATAGCTTGAAGATAGTTGGGAGAAATGCTGACTTAAACAGCATTGTTTCAGATATCCAGCTTGCTAAACGAAATTTAGAGATTGTATTGGAATGTTTGAGTGAAGAAGAATTTATGAGGAAATTGATAAAACCCAGAGATGAAGAGGTTAGATGCAGAAATCATAGTAATTGTTATTATTTGCAATAATCAGGAAATATCAGAGAAGGGAAACTATTGAAAATAACTAAAAACGTAGAGAGATAAGAACTCTACAGAAAGGGAAAACAAGGAGAATAAAATAATACTAGTTGATAACAATGATAACGAAATAGGCTATGGCGATAAAATCGATGTTCATATAAAAGCGCAGCTTCATAGGGCTTTTTCTGTTTTTATATTTGACTGGACCAGTCGCAGGATGCTAATACAGAGACGTGCGCTTGGGAAATATCATTCTGGCGGACTGTGAAGTAATTCATGCTGCTCGCATCCAAAGAAAGGCGAAGCAATGGTAGATGCAATAAATGACAGGCTTAAGGAAGAATTAGGATTTAATTCTAAGTTATACATAGAAAAGCCCACCAAAGAAAAATTTCAGCAAGGTAGTTCAAATACCATCTACAGTTGTGGAAAATTCCGCTATTGTGCAAATTTCGAGAATTTGAGCGAGAATGAGATTGATCATGTTTATCTGTATAGTCCGATTAATAAAGTATTCTCAAGCAAAGATTTTTGCTTAAATCCGAACGAGGTATTAGAAATTAAGTGGATTAGTATTGATGACTTGATGGAATGGCTGGATGACAGACCACAGGATTTTTCGGCGTGGTTTAAATCTGCTTTTAAACTAGTGTATGACGTATTGTGCATGCAGGAGAGAGCTCAAGAAAACTGTCAGTTGCAGTAGATGGTTATGTCATTAGGTAAATAATTGCTCTACAGAGTTAAGAAAGAATGGCCTGAGTGAGATGAAGACGGATACTTGCAATAGTAGAAAGAACAATAAAAAGAACAATATAAAGAAGACTAATTTACAGTATATATGGCATATTTAAACAGCATATCTGCTATATTTGACATATACCTTGATTTTGTTGATATTTTTTGCTAAATTAAGTACGTACGTGTATAAATAGGGGCGTTTGTACCCATTTACAGAATAAAATGATCATAACAGTCATAATTTGACTGTCGGAAAGGACGGAGCACAGAGTGTATAAGATTACTAAGGTTGAACAGTTGACAGAGACCATATACCTCATGGACGTGGTTGCACCACGAGTTGCAAATAAATGTCTTCCAGGACAGTTTGTAATTGTCAGAGGTTCAGAGGATGGAGAGAGAATTCCTCTCACTATCTGCGATTACTCAAGAGAGGACGGAACCATCACTATAGTATTCCAGGTAGTTGGAGCTGCTACAGAGATGATGAAGAATAAGAAGGTTGGAGATTCATTTGCGGATTTCGTTGGACCACTTGGTTGTCCATCAGAGTTCTGCAAAGAAGATATAGAAGAGCTCAAGAAAAAGAAGATCCTCTTCGTTGCAGGTGGTGTTGGAACAGCGCCTGTATATCCACAGGTAAAGTGGCTCCACGAGCAGGGCATCGATGCTGATGTCATCGTCGGAGGAAGAAACAAGTCACTCATCATTCTTGAGGACAAGATGAAGAAGGTAGCCGGCAACCTGTATATCACAACAGATGACGGTTCATATGGAAGCAAGGGTGTCGTTACAAATGAGATCCAGAAGCTTGTAGACGCTGGCAACAAGTATGATGTGTGTGTTGCCATCGGCCCTATGATCATGATGAAGTTCGTATGTAAGCTCACAAAGGAGCTTGATATTCCTACAGTTGTCAGCCTTAACCCTATCATGGTAGACGGAACAGGTATGTGTGGTGCCTGCCGTGTAACAGTAGGCGGAGAGGTTAAGTTCGCATGTGTAGACGGACCAGAGTTCGATGGTCACAAGGTGAACTTTGAGGAGGCTATGCAGCGTCAGCAGCTCTACAAGACTGCAGAGGGCAGAGCATTCCTTGCAGCAAAAGAGGGCGATACACATCATGGCGGATGTGGAAACTGTGGAGGTGACAAGTAATGGCTATAGAAGTAGATGTTTGGAAGAGAGTGCCGGTTCGCGAGCAGGAGCCACAGGTACGTGCAAAGAATTTTGAAGAGGTTTGTTACGGATATAATGAAGAGGAGGCTATGGCTGAGGCTTCAAGATGTATAGGATGTAAGAACGCCCCATGTATGAATGGCTGTCCTGTATCTATCAATATCCCTGGATTTATAGCTCAGGTCAAGGAAGGCAACTTCGCTGAGGCGTTCAAGATCATCAGCGAGTCATCAGCACTTCCTGCTGTATGTGGCCGTGTATGTCCACAGGAGACACAGTGTGAGCAGAAGTGTATCAGAGGAATCAAGGGCGAGGCGATATCCATCGGTAAGCTTGAGAGATTTGTTGCTGACTGGGCCCGTGAGAACGGAATCAAGCCAGAGCCTGCAAAGGAGATGAATGGTCACAAGGTGGCAGTCATCGGATCAGGCCCTTCAGGTGTGACAGCAGCCGGAGATCTTGCAAAGATGGGTTACGATGTAACTATATTCGAGGCACTTCACCAGCCGGGCGGAGTTCTCGTATACGGAATCCCAGAGTTCCGTCTCCCAAAGGAGAAGGTAGTTGCCAAGGAGATCGAGAACATCAAGTCACTTGGTGTCAAGATAGAGACAAATGTAGTAGTAGGAAAGTCAGTTACGATCGACTCACTCCTTGAGGATGAGGGATTTGACGCAGTGTTCATCGGATCAGGTGCAGGACTTCCTAAGTTCATGGGTATCCCAGGTGAGAATGCCAACGGCGTATTCTCAGCAAATGAGTACCTCACAAGAAGCAATCTCATGAAGGCATTTGACGAGAATTCAAATACACCTATCATGAGAGGCAAGAAGGTTGCCGTAGTCGGCGGTGGAAATGTTGCTATGGATGCAGCGAGAACAGCACTCAGACTTGGTGCTGAGACACATATCGTATACAGACGTTCAGAGGAGGAGCTCCCAGCCAGAGTTGAGGAGGTTCACCACGCTAAGGAAGAGGGAATCATATTTGATCTCCTCACAAACCCAACAGAGATTCTTGAGGATGAGAACGGCTGGGTACGTGGTATGAAGTGTGTGAAGATGGAGCTTGGCGAGCCTGATGCATCCGGCAGAAGAAGACCTGTTGAGATTCCTGATTCAGAGTTCACAATGGACGTTGACACAGTCATCATGTCACTTGGAACTTCACCAAACCCACTTATCTCATCGACAACAGAGGGACTTGAGACAAACAAGTGGAAGTGTATCGTTGCAGAAGAGTCAAACGGACAGACAACCAAGGAAGGTGTATATGCCGGTGGTGATGCCGTAACTGGTGCTGCAACAGTTATCCTTGCAATGGAAGCTGGCAGAGCTGGTGCAAAGGGAATTGATGAGTACATCAAGAACAACAAGTAATTAAATAGAATCATAAAAATGAGGCTGATGTGTAAGAGTGAAGACTTCACATCAGCCTTTTTTGATAAAATAACTTAGATGACAGATATTCAAAAGGGAGGAAATAAAATGGGGAATATAAAGAAAATGATATCAGTGATACTGGTAGTGGTATGTGTGTTTGCGTTTACAGCGTGTGGTAAGACTGAGACGCTGGATGGAAAATGGGTGCTTGTAAAAAGTGAGACATCAGATGGCAAGACGTATAAGGTCAAGAGTGAGGACACAAAAGAGATCTATGAAATAAGTGGTGATACTGCAACATTTTACTATTCCGGTAAGGCGATGGGGGATAAGACTATCAATCTGCAGGTGGAACAGACGGGGGATAATCAGTACAACTTTAAGATGACGGATACTCTTAGCTTTTCAACGGGTACGATAGATGGAAAATATCTGAAATGCACCATAGGAGATACGACATTTATATATGAGAAGGATTAGAAGGTTGAACATAGAAATAACAGTAAAGACTTGTAGGAAAAAACGTGACGAACAGGGGAAATAGATATGTACGATGAATTTGCAAAATGGTTAGACCGGATATTGGACGAGAATATGCCGCTGCCGGGTGTGGCGGTCAACTTCAATATATATGAAGAGGTGGACTTGCACTGGTCGATCCAGTTGATAAGTTCAACTTATTTTGACGAGGAGGATGAGGACTGGAACTGCTATGAGGAGTTTACGACAGGGGAAGATCTGTACGAATGGCAGCAAGATACCGACTGGGAGGAGATACTTGACATTTCCGGTGCAATGATCAAGAGGTATCTTGCGGAAGGAAAATACGCAGGGGAGCTGAAGAAGTATGAGGCTGTTGCTGCCGGATTCGTGGACGGCGATGTGGAAATCCTGTACAGAAGATAGAGTGTTATGGAAACTAGTATGTAGTAGAAAATTTAAAATCTAGTGGGTAGTAGGAAATTGAGTGAATTGTGGGAAAACGAAAGCATTATAAGAAATAATGCATGTTGTACTCAGACGTCGTTTCATCACTGCGAAGAAGTGTACCATCCAGATCTGATACA
>USSH01000161.1 GCA_900557435.1 uncultured Coprococcus sp.
ATGTAACAACATATCCGCTCTTCTCAGATGCGAGTGTGTTATATGATGAATCACTATACTCCAATACAAGATCTTTGCAGCTGGTCTCGATGATATCTGAGATTCCACAGCCTGCAAGGAAGTTGATTCCCTGCTGGATAGCATCATCCTGGCTCATCGTTGCAGTGTTGGCTGTATCCTCTCCGTCATAGTAATCACTGCTGTAAGTATACAGGGATGTTGCGCCTTCCTTAGGTCTGTAGTTGATGAGCTGATCTGATGGATAGTAATCTATGGAGAATCCACCGCTTGTGCCAGTCTCTGTTGAGTTGAATGAGATCATATACATATTCTCACCCTTTGAACCGACAAATGCCTCTGCCGAGTAATCTCCGGCACCCTCTCTCTCATCTGCAGCTGTCTTCAACTGTTCCTTAAGAGATTTGATATAATCGTCAAAGTAAGACTTTTCATCATCACTTGTAACCTGTTCAGCAAGCTTCTGGTAATTCTCAATCTCTCTCTCGATATCTCCCTTGTATGGTTTCTCCCAGCTATACGCATATACACCGGCACTCACGTCAAAGAAATTCTCGCACACTCTCTTCTTATATTCATTGTCCACGGTGTTCTGCTGGTAATACGACACAGACATCTTATCTGTATCCGGCACATTGATCTTAGTGGCATTCACCTTAACTTCTGTGAGTCCTGTCTCGCTGTCTATTCCCTCAAGTGTGCCCTCATATGAGTCAGGCACATCCAGTCTCGATGCAAGCTTTCCGCCTCCGCCTGAACCATCGCTATCATCACCCATATTGTAGTCAACTTTCTTCTTACCGCATCCGGCAAGCACAGTAGATGCCGCAAGCGTTGTCACAAGAAGCATAGTCAGTGCTTTTCCATAACCTTTTTTCTTCATAAAATACCAACCTTTCCTGCCTGATCCCCCTTGAAATCATCTGTAATTTCACACTGTTCCAAGCGCATTTGACAAAATTATAATATATTTTAAAATTAGTTACAACAAATATGTCATTCATTAACATTTGTTCAGCTTTATGACATATCTTACTCTTTCGTGATAATGACCTTGCCATCCACAACCTGCACCTTGACCTTGTTGCTGTCGATTCCCGCAGCAGCAAGCATATCAGGGCTTATCTGTACTCGATTGGCCTTATCAAGTATTGAGAATTCCTCATGCGAATCATCTGACGAGAAGCCATCTGTTGACAGCTCGCTCATTCTTTCCTTATATGATTCCTTCATGATCTTCTCTGTGCTTATCTTTCCATCAGCAATCATAACCACACGGCCAACCTTGTTGGCAAGGCTGATATCATGGGTAACAATGATGATCGTTATGCCGAGTTCTTCATTCAACTTCCTGAACAGATCCTGTATCATATTGGATGTCTTTGTGTCCACCGCACCGGTAGGCTCATCCGCAAGGAGTATCTTAGGGTTATTCGCAAGTGCTATGGCAATGGCAACTCTCTGCTGCTCTCCTCCTGACATCTGCGAAGGATAAGAATTTATCTTGTCCTCCAGACCCACTCTGCACAACAGATCATGAGCTCTTGCATATTTGTCTTCTTTGTTGCTCTTGTCGAAATACATTGGCACCTGGACATTCTCTATGGCCGTCATATACGGAAGAAGGTTTCTCGAATTCTTCTGCCACACGAAACCTACCGTATGCTTTCTATATTCCACAAGTTCTTTATCAGTCATAGCAAACAGATCCTTGCCGTCCACATACAGCTTACCCGCCGTAGGTCTCTCAAGACCTCCTATCATATTGAGAAGTGTTGATTTACCAGATCCGGATTTTCCTATAACCGCCATGAGCTCACCGTACTTGATGTTGAGCTCAAGCCCCTGAAGAGCCATAACCTCCACGTCGTCAGTCTTGTATATCTTGACCAGACTATCACATTCTATGATGTTCTCGTTGGAAGCCTCATCCAAGGAACCGCCTGATGTGGCATCATCAAACAATTCATTATCCGAAGCCTTTTTCTCGTTTTCTTTTCTTTCCGCAGCCGCATCCTCAGCAGCCTGCTGTTCCATACCATAGACGTACTCCTTATCGCCCAACTATCTCACCATCCTCTATCTCATATACCACATCTCCGAGTTCCATAAGTTTAGGGTCATGGGTAGTCATCACAATCGTGATCCCCTCTTTGTAAACCAGCTCCTGAAAAAGCTTCATAACGGCAAGTCCTGAAGCTGTATCAAGTGCTCCTGTAGGCTCATCGGCAAATATTACCTTCGGCTTATGTGCCACAGCCCTCGCTATGGCAACTCTCTGCTGCTCTCCTCCTGACATCTGATTCGGAAAATGCGACATTCTTGATGAAAGTCCGACAAGATCAAGCACCTGTCTTATTCTTGCGTCCCTGTTGCCTTCATAATCTGCAAGTCTGAGACCGAAATCCACATTCTCATACGCACTCATTATCGGTATAAGTGCCACCGACTGGAATACAAAACCTATATTATATCTTCTAAGTTTCTCTTTTTCTTTCTCGTTCATCTGGCTGTACACATGACCACCCACGATCACCTCGCCCTCTGTCGGTTCGTCCAGTGCACTGAGGATATTTAGGAGTGTTGTCTTACCTGAACCGGAACGTCCCTTTAGTATAGTCAGCTTTCCGGCCGGCACCCTCATATCTATACCCTTTAATGCATAGAAATCCTCGCCGCTTCCAAGTCTGAAGCATCTCTTTATGCCCTGTGCCTCTATCATGACTTCGTCCATCATGCCGCCTGTCTGCATATCAGCTGCAGCAGGATCAAATATATAATCTGTGTTCATCATGTTATCACTCATAGTTTAATCCTCCCCCAGTTTCAATGCCTGTGTTATATTCATCTTCTTGAGTATAGTCCTTATGACTACGAAACATATGATGAACATAAGTACAACAACAGCTGTGAGCTTTATCAGGTCATATGGATCAACAGCTATCGATATTGCTATATTGTGTGATTCAGGCAGATACACTATTGCCACAAGCTTTACAAATAAGATCGTCGCCGCAGCTCCAACCCCATATCCCGCAAGACTGGCAAGAACAGAACTGAATATCTGCTCATTTATCAGCATCTTATTGATCTCACGCATGCTCATACCCATGGCTCTGTATATACCAAACAACAGCTCTCTCTGCTTTATAGAAGTTATCCAGTATATCAGGAATCCAACCATACAAAGTATGATGGCTATGATGAATGACAGTGAGAAAAGTCCATTTGTTATAAGGACAAGTGGTGACTCCTGCATCTCCTGAATGTCTTTATCCAGACTGTCATACTGAACTATATTGATATCTTCTGCGTCAAGCGCACTGAGGACATCCTTGTAGCTCTTGCCGTCTGCAATTCTCATCCACACCTGATAAGGAGTCTGGCTGAATGCGCTCACTACATAAGCGTAGTTTGCAACCACAAGATATCTTTCAACTTCCTCCATCTCACCTTCGGAGTTCTTCTGATAAACATACTGCTGGAATCCAGGGAATGCATCGACAATGGCGCATACCGTTCCACTAGGTGATGCTATCTCCTCCTTCTCCTTGCCTTTCAGCGGACTGTATCTCGCATAGTTTATGGAATCTCCGACTTTTATATTGTATTTCTTTGCAAGGTTGGATGATATGATCACTCCATTTGACACCTCTGCAATGTCATTCAGATAGTTGAACCAGTGCTCTTTGTTAAGACCACTCTGCAGTTTTGCTGTCTCACCAAATTCCTTGGTATTTATACCCATGAGAACACTGCCTGCAAGCTCCTCGCCTCCGGCCTTTATAACCGCATCGTCATCATATATAACCCTTGTAACCTTGTCGCACACTGAACCCTCAAGCTTTGTATATCTCTCAAAGTCGCCCTCAGTGTAATACCAATGCGTCTTCTTGTTCTTGTCTATATACATGCCCCTGGTCCACTGTTCCTGCACGACCAGATCTGTTCCAAGGTTATAGTTTATACGTTTTGTCTTGTTGTCATTTATCGTTCGTGCCATGTTGGAATTGAACATACCCATGGCAATGGTCATAACGAGGAATACCGATATGAATCCCTGTTTCTTGACTGTTCTGGTTATCTGCAGGAACGAAGCATACACTGCAGGCGACCATCTCTTCTTGCCTATCTTATATATCAGTCTTATGAGATACTTGATAAGTCTGAGCACCAGAAGTCCCACTGCAAATATAAACAATGACGAGTTCAGGAATATAACCGGATCAGGTCTCTTTCCTGAAAGTATATCCAGTGCTATCGTAGACTTCTGCTTGTTATAGTTATAAAGCAGGTATATCGAAAGTGCCACCAGTATCACATCGACAAAGAATTTCTCCCAGAAAGGCTTATAGTTCACCTTGCCTGTTCTGCTCTTTTGCTCAACTATAGAATTCTTGGCATATTTCAGGACCGGCAGTGTCACGAAAAGTATCGCTATCAGGGCTGCTGCCACACTATATACAAGCATCCACGGATCTACGCCATAGAAATGTGTATCCTTGAATTCAAACTTGAGAAACGAGCTCGAGCTCGCTGCCATTTTACATAGCAGGTATCCCACCGGTATTCCGATGATGATCGCAACAAATGACAGTATCGCCGACTGTCCGAGATATATGCCAAGCACCTGTTTTGTACTTGTACCACGGCTCTTGAGCATTGCGATCTCGCCGTCCTCCATCTCAAGTATCTGACTGGATACCATATATATAAATGCCAGGAGAAGAACAAGGATTGGGAGTTCAAGAACCCATATGATAATTCCTATCGTCTTGGCATCGCCCCTATAATCGATGAGCACACTGCTGAAATTCTGTGAAAAGCTCTTATCCGACTTCTCAAATGACTTTATATAATAGAGGGTATCTGCCGCATTCGCGTGTGTTATCTGTGAATAATCAAGCATGTCGTTGACTTTGTAATATATCGTGAGGAAATTGTACTTGCTGATCATCTCATCAAAGTCGCTCTGTTTCACGTACACCTGCTGATCCAGTTCTGACAGCTGATCATACCAGAAGTTGTCTGAGTAGTCTTTCTCCTCAAATACGCCCACTATCTGATACTTCATAGGATTGCCACTTGCATCCTTGACATCGCCAAGGCCTGTATCTATGGTAAACACCTCTCCAACAACCAGATTGTATTCATCCAGATATCTCTGTGATATCAGACATGGATAAACTCCATCCTGAGTCTTCGCCGTCTCAAGGCTGTCGCCGTATGTGATATTGATATGATCTTCAATGTTTGGCATGTAGACCATATTGAAATTTGCCCTGTGTCCGAGATTACTCTGTGTATACCCAGCCTCCAGACTGAGACTTATCTGGTTCTCCAAAGTATCGATCTCAAGATAATACTTCCACATGTCTTCATACTTTGCTATCCTCTTCAGAACAGCTTCTGAATCCTGATATTCATCAACCGCACAAGAGCCATCTCTTCCCATAGTAGCCGGATATTTATTCTGCTCTGTCATAGCCGCATCGAATTTGGAGGACATAAGCATATCCAGAGCTCCATTCTTAAACATAGGATTGCATGATGCCACAGCTACCAGAAGTATGATTCCCAGGAGAAGACAGGCATTGAGCCACTTTTTATTCAACAGCTTATGTGATAAAAATTTAAACATCTTTTCTCCTTTCCCTTACTCCGATATCATGTTGCTGTCTGCGCCGTCTGATGTATCTAAGCCACCGCTGTCCAGACCATCATTTGAACTGCCATCTGATGTGTCTGCTGAAGCATCACTTGAATTGCCATCCGCTGCCCCTGAATCGCCTGACGAATCATCGGACTTGCCCGAATCATCTGAGCCCTCAGAGCCATTTGAAGATGAATCATCTGATGATCCAGAATCAGATGACTCTGAATCCGATGAGGTCTTACTTCCAGAAGATGATGATCCTGACTCTTTCGCTATCACATCACCCTCAGAGAGTCCGGACAGTATTATAGTCTGTGTCTTGTTCGCCACGCCGAGTGTCACGTACTGCTTTACGATCTCTCCATCCTGAAGCAG
>USSH01000162.1 GCA_900557435.1 uncultured Coprococcus sp.
TGGTATTTTTCTGTAAGAAATCACTGACATATGGGCAGGCACGGCTGGAACAGAAACTCCGGCAGAAAAAGGTATAAAATTTGCTTTGAGAAATATAGATAAGGTAAAGGATGATGTAAAATACGAGATAGCTCTTCTGTATTTCAATGAAGTTCCGGATTACAGTGCTGCAAGAAAATATTTTAGCATGGTCAAGGATTCGGATAACTTTGAAAATGATGTAAAACAGGCAAAGTACTATGAAGCCATATGTGATAACAAGATAAACAAGACCGCAGATTTCAATGATAACAAACAGGAAGTATTTGAATTCCAGCAATATAACAGTGATAATATAGAAGATACCAATACATATAAGTATGTGAATTATCTCAATATTGCAACGATATATGTGGATAAGCTGTCAAGTGATGAGGAGCTTGCCAACAGGACAATAGAGCTGTTACAGGAGGCAAGCGACAAGCTGAATGAGAACGCCACGATTCTTTCAAAAGAATTCCCTGAGGAGAGAGGCGTAAATTATTACAGCGGTCAGTATTCGGCTATTCAGTGTTCTGTATACATGTATTTGGCTGAAAAAGAGAGTGATCCGGTTCAAAAGGTAGCTTATTACAGAGAAGCCATAAACAGTGTAGATGCGTATTTGTCGGGAATAGATATGACAGGAGATGCCGTTACCGAAAAGGCAAAGAATGCATATGCTGAATACTCTCGCAAAAAGGCGGAGATATATGTGAATATGGGTGATATTGGCGGAGATGAAAGCAATTACGATCTGGCTGAGGATGTGTATCAGACAGCTGAGCAGGTGCTTGGCGCGGATGATTACTCTGCGGATCTGTATACGAGCCATCTCACATATCTATATAACAGATACACAAACCTGTATGGAAGCTCTCCTGACACCTGGAATAAGAGTGCGAGAAATACAGTGGTATCGGTATATAAAAATGGTAGCAAGATAAAGATGCTGGCAGATGGCAAAAAGCCTCAATGGAACACGTTGATACATAAACCTGTAATAGAGGCGATAGTCTCTGGAACGGGAAAAGAGAAGACAGGCGAGTAGAGGGGGAGGAGAATATGGCAACAGTTTACAATATAATGCTATATGGCGGCCTTGCACTTGCGGTCATATTTGCCATTACAGCGATTATTTTGTTTTTTGCATTGAAGATTCCTAAGGCTATAGGAGATGTGACTGGCTCAACTGCTCGAAAGAAGATAGATGAAATTCGAGAAAAAGGTTATGAGAGCGTTCAGGGCGTGGGTATATCCAAGCAGGAAGCTATCAGAAATCACACGACAAAGATATCTGTTCGAGATGTCAAGTCTTCTGAATCTAGTAAGACGGCAGAAAGAGGAAGGGCAAATTACGAAAAAGCAGTCGCAGGTATAAACAATAAAAAAGCTGGTGAAGATTATCTGAAGTCTATACATGAGGATGCTACAGATATCTTGCATGAAGATATGCAGGAGCTGACCCCTGGTATGTATGCAGACAGTGAAGAGGCAACTGATGTTCTCAGAGAGTCAGACAGCGAAGAGGCGACAGATGTTCTCAGAGAGTATGACAGCGAAGAAGCAACGGATGTTCTCAGAGAGTCAGACAGCGAGGAAGCGACAGATGTTCTCAGAACGGACGACAGCGAGAGCGCAACAGATGTTCTCAGAACAGACGACAGTGAGAGTGCAACGGATGTTCTCAGAACAGACGACAGCGAGGAAGCGACAGATGTTCTCAGGGAGTATGACAGTGAAGAGGCAACGGATGTTCTCAGAACAGACGACAGCGAGATGGCGACAGATGTTCTCAGAAATGAAGATTCTGATGTGACAAATGTCCTTGCTGACCAGTCAGGTTCAACAGGCAAACTCACACGGGGAGAGAAAAATATGCTTAAGATGGTTAAGAACATTGTGGTGGTTCACACTGATGAGAGTATATAGGAGGAACGGTTATGAAAAAGTTATTACAGAATAAGTCAATACTTCATCGTTTCATAGCAATGGCAATGTCGGTGGTCATGATACTGACACTGGTGGCAATAGATTCAAAGGTACATCTATTTGCCGAGGAGGAACAGGCAGCAAAAACAATCGATATTACAGATGTGCTGAAAAATGATGATACAGACAAAATGGTGGGATTTGATAAATTGGTAAAGTTCAAGTTCACCAGCAAGACAATTGAAGGCATAGAGCCTGACAAGATAATGTATAAGACATACACCGGGGATAACCCTGATGAGAAGCTTCCAACTTCGACAGATGTGACCAAGTATAACAACCTTGGCACAGATGAGGAGCTTACCAACGATCATAAGGCGTTAAAGTATGGGTTCTATTATCCGGTGTTCAACGACAAATCCGAGATAGATCATTATCAGCTTATAAACACCTTCAAGGTAGTTTGTGATGAGAAAAAACCGAATATCACATCGGTTGAATCGAGCAGTGACAGACTCATTAAGCGAGATGAATATTATGTTCTGAATATCGCTAAGAAAGGCGATGCGGCAGCTAAATTCGAAATTATTGCAAACGATGGCGAGAATGAGGCAGACTCTGCTGAGACTGCAACAGGAATAGATAAGGTCGTATACCTGAAAGATGATGCAGCTGAAGAGACAGAGATTGTCAAGGATCAGGATGGAAAGTATATATTCACAGCTCCAGAGAATTCCGGAACATATACATTTAAGGCATATGATAAGGCTGGAAATGTAAGTGATGCAAAAACTATAAAAATAAAGAAGCTGAAGAGTGCTCCGGCGATTTCAAATATCAAGGTCACGAGCGAGAAAGATAAGGTTTTCAACGAGTTATTTGGAACGGTGAACTATATTCTTTCTCCGGAGACAGTTAAAGTTACAGCAGAAATAGATATGGGTGTGGCTGACGATGGAACATCGATAGAATTCCCAGCGAAGCTGTATTACGAGTTCCTTGACTATGACAAGCCAAATGACAAGAAGACAAATCGAAGTATTACATCGGTTAATGTAACTAAGAATGCAGATGGCAAATACACAGCTAGTTTCGAAATACCAGCAAATTCACTCAAAAGCAAAAGGTATACAGTTGCAATCAGGGTGATTGATGATGAGTTTGGCAATCAGTCCGTTTGTACAGATCTTAATAATAAGGTGCTGTTCATCAGTGACCAGCTGCCGGGAATCAGCTTTGATAACGCAACGACCAGCTGGGTACAATCAATGTCATTTACATTGACTGCCGAGGATCAGTATTCATACATAGATTATGTATATTATAAAAACGGTGATGAAAGCACGGAGAATATAATTCCGAAGACTCAGAAAGATTTCAAAGTATCGAAGGAAATACTTATAACAGGAAAAAATCGCAACGGTGATATAAAGCTTGCCGATGGAAATCATACACTGAAATTTGGTGCAAAGAATTTTATAGGCGGTATAGGAGAAAGTTCGCTTAAGGTAAATATAGACAATACAAAACCAAATGTGAAGCTAGATCCAAAAGTTAACATAGTTAAAGTAGGTGATACTGAATATTACTCTCTTTCAAAGAATACAGACAGAGTCAACTTGACTTGGAGCGATGCGACTTCCGGGGTCAATGAGAACAAGACCAAAGCGGTACTTAAAAATTCAGATAATTCATACACGCTGGATGTGCTTAAGGATAGCGAAGGTAATGGTCATGTATGTATTAACGACGAAGTTGCGAGTGGAAAATATAAACTTGAAGTTTCGGTATACGATAACGCTGGAAACGAAGCAAATGCGTCAGTGAATGTATTTGTAAACAGATCCAGTCTTAATGCAAAGATCACTGCAGCTGCAGATGCAGATGGAGCTGCAGATGAAAAAAACATAGCAGCAGGAACACATACAAACGCATCCAAGGTAGTTGTAACTGGTACAGCTATAGGTTACGAATTGACGGAATCTGACGTAGATTTTGTATTGAACGGCAACAGTGTGAAGAAAAATTGCTCATTCACCAAGCCGGTACCAACGAAAGATGGCAGGAAGCAGATTCAGGTAAGTTATGTGATCTCGAAGGATGAGAAACCTGCTCTGACAAATGACTTTGAACTTGTCGTGCGAAATCATGGAACAGATAACAAGAAGTCAGCAGATTTTTCATTTGTATATGATACTAAGTCACCAAGTATAACTGTTGAAAATCCGGCAGAGTATTATAATAAAGATGCAGTCACTGTTAAATGGAATGCCAGTGATAATGACCAAATCGCTGGATTTGAGGTGATTGGAACAAGAACGGTATATTCATACGATTCAGAAGGAAAATTAAAATCAAGTTCATTAGTCGTAAATAGAGGCTCTAAAACCGGAAATGCAACAGCAAGAAAATGTACATTCAATGATGAAGGTTTGTATGATATACAGGTTGTTGCATATGATGTTGCGGGAAATAAGCAAGCAAGCAGTAATATAAAGTTCGTGATAGACAGAGGACAGCCGGTTGCTGAGTATACAGAAGCTGTTCAGACTCCTATATCGAAAGATAAAGTAACAGAGGATCGTCAGGAACAGAGAATAGATATTACAGTAAAAGATTTATATAGAATAGACGCTGAGGATGTAACTGCGATTGTAACTTATGAAACATATGATGGAGAAAAAGGTACAAAGACGGTTAAATTCAGCAACGAAAATAAACGGGTGCTCAAAGCTGAGGTAAAACTTAAGCAAGTAGGTGGAAAAGCGGCAAGATACGACGTAAAAATTACTGGATATGATAAGGCAAAAAATTCTGTTGTAGACAAAGATAGTTTGGCAAAGCGCGATTATTACATTGATAAGACGAAGCCGAATATAACGATTACTCCTGATCCAAAGCTTGAAAATGACGGATACTATAACAAGCCTGTTTCATTTGACATTGTCACAGCTGAGCAGTTCAAAAGACTACATACACTTACGATTACGGATGCAGCCGGAGAAGTAGATAAATTGAATGAGACTCATCAATTTGAGTACGAGACGGATACCTATGGTGTAACATATAAAAACCAAGGTAGATATGACCTCACGATAGCTGTAACAGATGCAGCAGGAAATGCTTCATCCATCAGAACAAAGTTTGCAATTGACACATCAAAGCCGGAAGTGGAGCTTGATCAGGTTCCGCTTCTGAACACGGGAAATGTGACACTCCCTGTAACTCTTACAGACAATATGGAAGGAAAAGAGTACACAGTTCACGTTGTCAGAGTAGATGCAAATGGAAATAAAGTCTACGATGCAGATTTTGAAAAGGGAACATGGAGTGGAACAGAAATTAAAAAGAGCTACTCATTTGCCGATGAGGGCGATTACACTGTAACTGTATCAGCTGTGGACAAGGCTGGAAATAAGTCAGATGTTAAGACATCAAAGTTCAGAATTGATAGAACAGCCCCAGTTATAACGATAAGCGGAGTTGACGATAAGCAAGCAACAACAGCAACAGCAACCATCAGTGTTGACGAGGCATTCTCATTTGACTATGAGGGCAGAAACCTTGGAGCTTCAGATATAAATGTCAGCATCAAAAAACAGACTGATGGAACAGGAGCATCCAATATTGCAGAGCTTACAACAGGAAGCTTTTCATCAGGTAAGCCTCACACAGCATCATATACATTTGATGCCGATGGAGAGTATACGATTACCGTAAATGCGAAGGATCTTACTGGAAATGTTGCAGCTAGCGCCACAAAGACTTTCAAGATTGATACTAAGGCGCCGGTTATCAAGATGACTGTGGCAGACAAGAACAGTAAGACAATAAAGAGTTACGATGCAGTGGGAAGTACAGATACACAGGATCCTAACTATGTTGATATGTCGTTGTCAGTTGAGGAGACATTCTTCAAAACCAACAATGTCAAGATAACAGTAAAGAAGGATGGCAAGGATATCTCTGCATCAAGCTTTACAAATTATGGTAACTCATCAGAGATCAGCACAGGAAGCCAGAGATTTGATGAGGATGGCTTATGCTTCCGTAGTTCCCGGGTGGCACCAGAACAGGGAACATTGGAA
>USSH01000163.1 GCA_900557435.1 uncultured Coprococcus sp.
CTGCTTTGATCTGCTGCCTATCTCCTCATTGTCAAACAGTGATATCACATTTATGCAGTTACCTTTTTCAGTCTTACACATGGTATCCACCAGCGCGGAAACCGATGTTACATTATCAAGTCTCGGCGATGCTATCATATCTTTTTCTGCACCAACGATCTCCATGTGATCCATATTGTAGAGATACAGATCGTAATCCAGTATATCATCCTTCAAAAGTCCAAGATCATCAGCCACGTATTGTAATATATCTTTTTCTTTAACGTTTTGCCCATTCAGACCATATACCGGTATAAGCTCCTTCTGCACATTCATCTTATCACCGGTCATCTCTTTTCTCAGGTGTGGTGCAAGGCTTGGAACTATACATATAGCCCTCTCTGAATCATACAGATATGTCCTCGGTCTGAATGGATCCTCCGTCTGAACCACGACCTTTCCCGCGATCCCAAGAAGTCTGTCAAACCACGTTTCCTTGATAAGTCCTCCGTAAGGCTCAACATTGAGTGTCTGATAACCGCACCTGTTCATATCAGGCTGTGTCTTGATCTTAAGCATCGGAAAATCCGTGTGGGCAAGTCCTATATTCAATCTTCCATACTCAGGCACCTCGCCAATTGCAAATGCAACCAGCATTGACGGATATGGTTTCACATAATATCTTCCACCTGCCATAAGCTCCCAACGCTCGCCCATATCAAGCTCTCTATAATCATGCTCCTGCAGTATATCTCCGCATTCTTTCACAACATGAAACTGCGTAACGCCTGCGTCCAACAGCTTACATAATGTATCTATCATAATAAATTACCCTCCTTATAAATTGTCAATATGAATTGTCTATTGAGCAGTCTCGCTTCACAAAGATTTTAGTACAAATCTTCAGCTTATACAATTCCCTTACTTCCTATTTTAACTTAAAACACATACATTATATTCAAATGCATTCAAATATTAGCCAATCAAATATTTTTATCACAAAATGATTCTCCTCTTGCCCTGTCTTTCAAAAGGCTGTATAATCGCCTTTAGATACTTTAACGCTTTTATGCGTCAAACTGTTAAAGGAGAACGTAAAATGAATGATTTTTCAATAGGATTTATCGGTCTGGGACTTATCGGAGGATCTATTGCCAAATCCATCCACCGCATTTTCCCTGATTACAGAATAGTCGGCTTTGACAACAATATATCAACTCTCAAGGAAGCTGTCTCCGATGGAACGCTGACTGAATATACAGATGACATACATACTATAGCTGGGTGTAACTATATCTTTCTGTGTGCACCGGTCCACTATAATATAGAATACCTGCGCCAGCTAGGGCCATTCCTTACAGACCGCACCATACTGACTGATGTTGGAAGCGTAAAGCTCGACATATACGAAGCAGTCCAAGAGCTTGGACTTGCCAGGTATTTTGTCGGCGGACATCCTATGGTCGGTTCTGAGAGATCCGGCTACGAGGCGGCCACCGACAGGCTCATAGAGAACGCCTATTACTTCATCACGCCAGCTGATGGGGTTCTGCCGGACAAGACTGAGGAGTTCTCCACATTTATCGGAGATCTTGGAGCAATACCTATCATATATTCTCCGGTTGAGCACGACAGGATAACTTCTTATATAAGTCATGTACCACATGTCATCGCCGCCTCACTGGTCAATCTTGTCGCAGCGGCAGACAGCCCGGACAATATTTTCAAATCACTGGCAGCCGGAGGTTTCAAGGATATAACTAGGATCGCATCCTCCAATCCTGTGGTATGGGAGCACATTCTTCTGGCAAATCCTGACAATATCGTAAACGGTCTTCAGGAATATGTTGAGCTTATAGACAAAATGATTTATCATATTAGGCAGCGCGATGCGGCTGGGATAAATGCATTTTTTGCATCCGCAAGGGACTACAGAGATTCCATTCCTAACAACAGCAGTGGTGTCATAAGAATGCACCATGAACTGTTTGTGGATATTCCTGATGAGGCTGGTGCGATAGCAAAGGTGACATCATTTATCGCAGAGGCAAAGATAAGCCTCAAGAACATTGGAGTCTCCCATAACCGGGAGGATGAGGAAGGGGTTCTCAGGCTCTCATTCTACGATGCTGATGCAAGAAAGAATGCGCAGGATGCGCTTAATGCCGCAGGCTATAAAATTTATAACCGTTAAGTAAAAGCAGTTATAATCTTACTGTCACTTATCGGCAAATAAATTCGCGGCTCATTTTATATTAAGCCGGAGAATAAAATATTTTAAATATTTTAACCAGACATATTACACTAGAATAAAGGAATACTGAGAATTTATGAAGATCAACAGAGTAAAATCACTTAACGGAGAAATAACCATACCGGGAGACAAATCCATCTCCCACCGCTCCATCATGTTCGGCTCAATCGCAGACGGAATAACCGAGGTACACGGATTCTTAAACGGTGCCGACTGCATTTCCTCGATGAACTGTTTCAGACAGATGGGCATAGATATTGAATATGACAGCAGCGTCGTTACTGTACACGGCAAAGGTCTGAATGGACTGTCAAAGCCTGAAGGCACACTAGATGTCGGCAACAGCGGAACAACCACCAGACTTATATCGGGTATACTTGCCGCTCAGCCATTTGCAAGCAGACTCATAGGTGATGCATCGATATGCAAGAGACCTATGAAAAGGATCATGACACCGCTGTCCATGATGGGTGCTGACATCACATCGGAGCTTGGAAATGACTGTGCTCCGCTCCTTATAAACGGAAAGGAACTCCATGGAATACACTACAACTCACCTGTCGCGTCAGCCCAGGTAAAATCATGTGTACTCCTTGCCGGACTCTATGCAGACAGCGAGACAAGTGTCACCGAGCCATATGTGTCAAGAAACCACACTGAACTCATGCTTGAGTCATTTGGCGGCAATATAAAAACAGAGGGAACTACGGCTACTGTAAAGCCTGTGGATAATCTTGTTGGGCAGAAGATAATTGTACCTGGAGATATATCATCAGCTGCTTACTTCCTTGTTGCAGGACTTATCACTCCGAACTCATGCATAACCATCAAAAATGTTGGCATCAACCCCACCAGAGATGGAATACTGGAAGTCATCAAAGCAATGGACGGCGATATGGAATACTCCAATGTAGTGAGCGGATGCGGTGAGCCAACCGCTGACATAACAGTCAAGACATCAAGTCTCAAGGGCTGTGTCATCGAGGGTTCCATCATACCAAAGCTCATTGACGAGATCCCTGCCATCGCAGTTCTCGCCTGCTTCGCAGACGGTGAGACTATCATCAGGGATGCCCAGGAACTGAAGGTCAAGGAATCCAACAGAATAGATGTCATGGTAAAAGCGCTCTCAGCCATGGGCGCTGACATAACCGCAACCGATGACGGAATGATCATACGTGGCGGAAAGCCACTTCATGGAGCTGTGATCGACAGCCACCTTGACCACAGGATCGCCATGAGTTTTGCCATCGCAGGACTCAACGCTGATGGTGATACTGACATCACCGGAGCCGAGTGTGTGAACATCTCATATCCGGGATTTTATGATGATCTGACGGGACTGGTGAAAATATAATATACAAGAAGTGACAGGCGCGGAAAATTCCACGTCTGCCACTCCAATATAACATCACCCAGCTCCTACTGTTTCTATTTCACTTTTACTTTCTTTACTGTACTAAAATCTCCATATACTTTCTTACCGCTAATTATTTTATAGCTTCTCACTCTCACATAATATATTTTACCCGGTACAAATTTTGTAAGTGTTTTGCCATATAGTTTATATGATGTAATGATATGATTCTTTCTACCCTTGACAAATTTCTTATCTGTGGCAATCTGCACTTCATAACCTGATGCCGTAACATCTTTTGTCAATAAAACCTTTATCTGGCTCTTCTTTGGAGAAACAACATATTTAATCGATTGCTTTCTTGGTTTTATAATTATGGCTATTTTTTTTACTGCACTTTCGTATGTATTTGTCTCACTTGCTGTAATTGTAACAATAGCTTTTCCGGCGTTTTTGATAACAAGTTTTCCAAACTTATCTACTACAACCACTTTGGGATTGGAGGTTTTGTATGTAAACTTTCCATTACCATTGGTCTTAACCTTTATTACAGCATCCTTACGACCATAAGAAACCGTATAAGAAGTTGCTGACGTCTTTATTACCTGTTTTTTCTTTACTGCCGGCTTTGTTTGTGCAGAAGGTTTTCTCTCTAATATTTTAAATACACATGTCGCTGTCCCGGCATAATAATTGTCAGTCTCTCCAACAACAGCTTTAATTACATACTTTCCTGCCGCAGATGGAATATTCTCTGAATACTTACCAGTTCCTAATGCCGCATATGTGTATGTCACTTTACCATTACCATAATTACCTGTCAGCGCTGGTGATGCAGCTTTTTCGCCTTCATTCCAATCCTGTATTGTAAGTACCAGATCATACAACTGTTTCTTAACAACAGGTGAAGGATTACTGTACTTATCAGTAATCTTGAAATATGACGTTGCTACACCCGCACCAAAATATTTTGATTCTGCAACCTCCACCTTTACGATGTAAGAACCAGGCTCTGTTGGTATTCTAGATGAAAATACACTATCCCCCTCCTTAGCATATGAGATTGTGATAGGTGCATAACCTTTATTTCCATTAACAATAGGCTGCACTGGTGTCTCGCTAACATCCCAGTCTGATATACTAACGGAAAGGTCATTTAAAGCATCTTTTGTCCAAACAGGCAATGTATTACTCGCTTCTCCGAAAGAATACACATTTTCACCACCATATCTATAAATGGTATACGGCTCAACTACATATCTATATCCTGTTTTGGGCTTTAAATCTGACATAGTGTATGATGTCACTTCTCCTCCTGGCAATTCTATTTCCTGAAGTGGTTCTTCAAACGCATTATATATCTTCACAATATATCCCATCGCGCCATCAACAGCATTCCATGAAATCTTAATGCTATCAGTGGTGCGTGACACAAGTGACACGCTTGTACTATCTAGGTACGCTCCATGCGCAAGCGGTCCATAGGGTCCTGATTCATAATCATTTATTGCTCTGATTTTATACATGTACATTACCCCGGGAACACATGATGTGTCCTTATATCCACCATCGTACGAATATTTTCCTACAACAGTTCCGATTTTTGTATATTCAGTTTCCCACTGTGAACATCGATATATCTCATATTTTTCGGCGCCCGGCACTTCCATCCAATTAACCCAAAGACCACCTTGCATAGGCAATAAAAATACTTCTTCGGTTGCACCTAGACCTATTTCCTGTCTCTTTATCGCGAACTTCTGAGCGTCACTTTCATTCTTTTGATGCATCCACACATTAGTTCCATCCGCAGACCCATTACTCTCAATATCAAGCACCGCATCCCCGCAAGATGCATTTATGAAATACTCATTTTCGGAACCTCTAACAAACCACTTTTGTGCTGTTGTGTTGTTTCTTGTATATACACCTACGTTTGTTCCATTTTCCTGTCCCCAATTACTATCATCCAAAGCTTTTCCCGATGCATTATTCACAATTTCATATGAACCACTTTCACGTTTCAAAAAATGCCAAAGCTGATTTTGCTGTCCTGTTGCAGTTCTTATGGTTACATTGTCATCGCTGTCGGCTGTCAAATACTTGCCATTGCCTGTATTAATAATGTTCGCGTAAAAGTCATCACCAAAATCTATTATTTCACTGTCATAGCCATAAGTCGAGACAGTTTTTTCTGCTTTTTTCTGTCTATGTTCTTTATCATTTCCGGGAACTGCATATATTGTAATTCTATAATGTCCTTCTTTAGGTATTGTAAACTGATAACTATTGGCATTCACGTCACCATTGGAACCTGTTGCTCCCCCAAAACACTCTTCTCCAGTGTCAGTATTTGTGATGATCAACCAATAATGTAAGAAATCACTCTGACTACTAGTCTTATTCCATGTTATATTAATCTTATCTCCCACAATATAACACTCTC
>USSH01000164.1 GCA_900557435.1 uncultured Coprococcus sp.
TATGCGTTTAAAGTGTTTGCCAATTAACTAATTTTTTTAGGAGGGCTTATATGAGAAAAATGAGAATTGTAAAGCAGGTTGGCTGCGCAATTCTCGCAGGAGCGCTTGTGATAGGGCAGATCTTTGGATCGGGAGCATCACTTATAACAGCGAAAGCTGCGGAGAGTTGGGTAGATACACAGAAGATCACAAACGGTGATTTTGAGACAGGAGACAGCAGTAACTGGACTATAGAGAGTGAATCGGGAGCTGAGCTTGTTGTAAAAAACGGTGGAAGTAATGTAAACTCCACATATTATCTTAATATCTGGGCTTCAGATGCGGCTGATGTCAGCATCACACAGACGGTAGAGGCTGTTCCTGCGGGAACATACAAGCTGGAGTATGATGTCGAGGGCGATGCCCAGGATACAGGACTCACAGTTTCTGTCGCTGATAAGTCACAGGCTGTTGGAGCCACGACCGGATGGGATGCATGGGCAACAAATGAGACAGAAGAGTTCGTTCTTGAGGATACAACTGATGTCAGCATTTCATTCAAGGGCAGTCTTGCCAAGGGATATTGGGGCAAGATAGACAATGTAAAGCTCTGTAAGCTTACAGATGACTCAGATGGAGTAGAGCCTGTAGAGGCAGGAATATATGTTGACCGTGTGTCAGATCTTACTTACACAGACTTAAATGGACAGAAACAGTCTTTCATAGAAGGCGTTGATGTGTCATCATATGTATCACTGAAGAACAGCGGTGTAAAGTACTATGATTTTGATGGCAAAGAACTCGATGATATTGGATACTTCAAGTTCCTTGCAAGCTGCGGTATCAATTATGTGCGTGTTCGTGTATGGAATGATCCATATGACTCAGAGGGAAATGGCTACGGCGGTGGTGACAACGACCTTGAGACAGCAAAGAAGATCGGTCAGTACGCAACAGCAGCAGGCATGAAACTCCTTGTGGACTTCCACTACTCAGATTTCTGGGCTGACCCTGGTAAACAGAAGGCTCCTAAGGCATGGGCAGGCTTTACTCTTGATGAGAAGGTCGCTGCTGTCAAGTCATACACATCAGAGAGTCTCAAGACACTTCTTGATGCAGGCATTGATGTGGGTATGGTTCAGATCGGAAATGAGACGACAAATGGAATATGTGGTGAGTCATCCACGAACTGGGAAAATATGGCTAAGATATTCAGTGCCGGAAGTGAGGCAGTGAGAGCCATAGACAAGAATATCCTTGTTGCTATTCATTTCGCCAATCCTGAGAAATATGGAACTTATGCAAATTATGCAAAGAATCTCAATACATACAATGTGGACTATGATGTATTTGCATCGTCATATTATCCTGTATGGCATGGCACACCAGAAAACCTCACATCAGTTCTCAAGAATGTTGCTGATACTTATGGCAAGCTTGTCATGGTGGCAGAAACATCGTGGGCATACACTCTTGATGATGGTGACGGTCATGACAACACAGTGAGAAAGGGCGAAAATGACTCGACAACCTATGATATATCAGTCCAGGGTCAGGCAAATGAGATCAGCTCAGTTATCAAGGCTGTAAAGAACACAGGTTCATCAGGAATCGGTGTATTCTACTGGGAGCCGGCATGGCTGCCTGTAAATGTATATGATTCATCTGCTGATAATGCTGCAGATATCCTCGCAGCCAACAAGGCAGCCTGGGAGCAGTACGGTTCAGGCTGGGCCTCATCCTACGCAGGAGAGTATGACGCAGCCGATGCAGGAAAGTGGTATGGCGGATCAGCGGTTGACAATCAGGCGTTGTTCGACTTTTCAGGACATCCACTTGAGTCACTCAAAACATTTGCATATGTTCACACAGGAACAAAGACCAAGAGAAATGTAGTGTCAATATCGGTTGATGATGTTGAGGTTGTGATAACAGATGTAGAGAATGTAGTGCTTCCGACAACCGCTGCGGTGAAGTACAATGATGGAAAAACAGAGAATGTGGATATCACATGGGATGATGGAGCACTCGAGAAGATCAAGAATTACGGTGCAGGAACATGCACGGTGAACGGAACGGTAATCGTGAATGACGAAGAGGTCGGCGTCAGCTGCAATGTATCGATAAAGAAGGAAAATATCCTTGTAAATCCTGGATTTGAATCAGAAAATGAGGGCTGGACCATCGCTGACACAAGCAAGGGATTTGCCATTAAGACAAATGAAGATTTCAGAAACGGTGTGTACTGTGGTCACTACTACAATTCATCAGATTTCACATATGATGTATATCAGACCATCACACTTGAGCCAGGAGAGTATGTGTTCAGCGCATATCTTCAGGGCGGTGCAAATGGAGAGAACGACGTATACGAGGTGTATGCAAAGGCTGGAGATACAGAGCTTGCATCAGCACCTGCAGTTCCACAGGGCTGGAAGATCTGGCAGAATCCACAGATCAGATTCACAGTAAATGAGACTACCGAAGTTATGGTTGGAATGAGAGCCACAGCGACAGGCGGTGCCTGGGGAACATGGGATGACGCATATCTTTATAAGGATGTTGATTTAACACCAGACCCAGGTCAAACTCCAGATGTGACAAAGAGCGGACTTATCACAGAGGATGGCGTTACATATTACTACAAAAAGGGCGTAGTTCAGGAGAATTACACCGGATTTGTAAAGAGTAGTAACAAAGAGTATTATGTTAAGTCCGGAGTGGTTCAGGCTGCATACACCGGCCTTGTAAAGAGCAGCAGGACAGGAAAGACATGGCTTGTAAGACGTGGTATTGCATATCAGACTTATACAGGATTTTACAAGAATGCCCAGGGACAGCAGTGTTACATATACAAGGGTAGATTTGTGAACGAGAAAACAGGAATTGTAAAGAGTCTTAGAACAGGAAAATACTTCTACGTCAGAAGGGGAGTTGCTCAGCTTGGATATACAGGCTTCGTAAAGAATCCTTCAACAGGACATAGCTGTTATGTGTCAAAGGGCGTAGTACCACATACCAAGACTGGAATTGTGAAGAGTCCAAAGACAGGAATCAAGTATTACATCAAGAAGGGCGTAGTTGCTGAAAAAGTAACCGGCACAATAAAGATTTCAGGAGTAAAGTACAAGATCGTAAAGGGTGTTGTCAAAGGCATTGTGAAATAACAATAATATAAAATGAAAATAAAAAGTGACGTGTAAATGATAAGCGTTGCGAAAGAGCGTCTTCAGCTAATGAGGGATAAAATCCAAGATAGCTATGAAGACGCTTTTTTGTGAAAAAATTTATAGAAAATTTATGATTTTTAAAAAATAGTTGAAAAAATATCAATTATTGATATAGAATAGATGGGTATTTGTTTATATTATACTATAAAGAGAAAAGGAGAGTAAATCATGGACAAATTCTTCAAAATCTCAGAGCGTGGGTCTACGATTAAGACTGAGATCATGGCAGGTCTCACAACATTCTTTGCCATGGCTTATATCGTTCTGGTCAATCCAAATCAGGTAGCAGGAGAGGGTAGCAATGGATGGCTGGCGGGGGAAGTTCCGGATATGGCTGGCGAGCTTGGTACAGTATGGAATGCTGTATTCATAGCATCTATTTTAGTTGCCATAGTGGGAACACTCCTCATGGCGTTCTTTGCAGACATGCCATTTGCACAGGCTTGTGGAATGGGACTTAACTCATTCTTCTGTACTATATTTGTAGCTGGTGCTGCATTTGCAGGCGTGAGTGTTATCAGAGGCTATCAGGCGGGTCTGGTAATAGTATTTGTATCAGGTCTTGTATTCCTGATCCTTTCAGTGACAGGACTCAGAAAGTACATTGCGGTGGCAATGCCAGAGTGTTTGAAGAAGTCTATACCGGCTGGTATCGGTTTGTTCATAGCTCTTATCGGACTGAAGAACGCAACACTTATTCAGGACAATCCATACACATTTGTGCAGTTCTTTGATTTCCACGGTGTTATCACAAGTGCTGGAAGCGCAAAGGAGGCAATCGCGCAGATAGCTCCTCCAGTAGTTGCATTTGTTGGATTTATAATCATTGCGATTCTTGCAAAACTCAATGTAAAGGGTAATATTATCATAGGTATCCTTGCATCAACAGTTTTATATTATGTTATGATGCTTCAGGCACCTAACTTTGATTTCTCATCCATCGGACAGTCATTCAAGGATTTCGGTTCAGTCGGATTCCTCGGCGTGTTCCAGGGACAGGCATGGAAGGATGCATTCTCTGCTGAGTATATCGGCGGTGTGTTCTCAGCTATCATGCTCGTTGTCAGCTTCTGTCTGGTAGATATGTTTGATACCATCGGAACTCTCTACGGAGCAGCTTCTCAGGCGAACATGCTTGACGAGAAGGGTGACCCGATGAAGCTTGACGAGTGTATGATGTGTGATTCTATCGGTACTGTATCAGGAGCTCTTCTTGGTACATCAACATGTACAACATTCGTAGAGTCAGCATCAGGTATCGCAGCCGGTGGTAGAACAGGTCTTACAAGTTTAGTTACAGCACTCTGTTTTGCAGTATGTCTGTTCCTCAGCCCAGTTGCAAATATCATTCCATCATGTGCAACTGCTCCAGCTCTTATATTTGTAGGTGTTCTTATGGCTAAGAACTTTGCAAAGGTTGATATGGAAGATATGCGTTCAGCAGTTCCTGCATTCGTAACATTCCTCATGATGCCACTGACATACTCAATTTCAAATGGTATCGGACTTGGAGCAATAACATATGTACTCATCACACTGTTCACAGGTAAGTACAAGAAGCAGGATATCGTTGTAACGATCATCGCACTCTTGTTCATAGTAAAATTCGTTTCGGTTACTATGTAACAGGTGGATAAACATCTGGTTATGCCAGTGATAAATATTATCAATCGGTGAATCTGATTACAACTAAAAGACGGAGTTTCCTGATAGCGGGAGACTCCGTTTTATAGTGCAGTTTTTCACACGATAAAACGACATACCAGTATTCTTTTTTATTTAAGAAGATAAGAAGATTTGATATAATGGCTTCAGGACGTCTGGTCAGACAGACATCCAGCTGCGGTATATGGACAGGGATGAAACGCAAAAAGAAAAAAGGAACAAAAAAGAAAAAGGAGAGTAAAAGTATGATGAGAAAGAAGATTGCGGTTGCAGCCATCGCGGGAATAATGGCTGTGTCAACTATGGCGATGCCGGTGCTGAATGTTTCGGCAGCACAGGAGACAGTGACAGAGAGTGAGGCAGAGAGTGCAGCGGTTAGCTTCCAAAAACTTCCTGTAACAGTGTTGAGTGATATGGATGATTATGACCTGAAGGCGGGGCTCACATGGGAGATCAAATGGAATGCAAAAGAATCAGACGCTAACAGCTGTGTGAGATACGGACAGTTCACTATTCCAAAGGACAGCTATGTGAGGATCAAGACATCAACAGAGGGTAAAAGACCTGATATTGGATGGGAAGAAGATTATTATATATATGGCAATGCATCAATGGGAACTGCTGTTATTTCTCACAGTGCAGCAGGAAGCGATGATTTCTATGAGATGAAGGCGGGTACATATTACATCAAGATGGAGGGTACTTTTACATACTGGACAGAGAGTGCCTCCAACACAGAGAAGATGATCATAGGATGTATAGCAAAAGAGAATGCAGTCAAGCTGACTCAGACACCTAATAAAACAAAGACAGCAGCTGTCATAAAGGTTGATGAGAAGATGATGGCAAATGGCAAGGGTTCCATCAAGATAGCAGAGGGAAACAATGAAAATGATATAAACTGGGGAAGCTATAGCAACGATTACACAGACATTTCAAGCACAGGCAAGTATACAGTAAAAGAAAATGGCTGGTATGTTGTACAGGTTACAGCCGAATCACATGCTACATGGGGTAAAGATGTATATGCCTATAGAAGAATAAAGGTTAATTGTATAGATACTACAAAGCCGGTTATTTCAGGCGTTAAGAATAATGTATTATACAATAAGTCTGTAAAGATTGCGTTCAGTGATAACAAAGGCGGAAGCGGTATTAAAGC
>USSH01000165.1 GCA_900557435.1 uncultured Coprococcus sp.
TTCTTCCTTTCACCGTATAGTTGAGCACTACTTCATCATTGCTCTTGAGAAGCAATATGGCATATCTGCCATTCTGCTGACATATGTAGTAGCCTCCCTGTCTCTCAGAATCAACAAAATAATCGTATCCAAGATAATCAGCTCTATCCACCGTGATCTTTACATCATTTCCATATGGATCAGATATATTCTCAATCTCTTCAAGTGTCCTGTACGACTTGCTGTTCAACCTGTTGAATAATTCAAGCCTTCCCGCCATCAGGATCATAAACACAGCCATCAAAACCGCAAGCAGCACTCCCGGTATTCTATTTTTCAGTAAATATCCTTCAAACTTTTTGTTTTTCAACATAACTAATAACCAATCATATGTATCTTATTTCGCAGATATGCAAGCATAACAATTGTAATCTTGTATACACTGCTCCTAGAAATGGGAACCACCGCCACCATGGCCGCCACCGCCACCGCTGCTTCCACTGCTGCCAGAGTCACTCTGTATCTTTACACTGTGAACTTCCTTACGTATAAATATATCTCGTCTGTCAAGGATCTCGGCGTTACCATTGCTGTATGTCGATGCAGTTGTTGTATCTTTGCCCGCCTTCTTGGAATAGTTGACAGCGAAAAATATTATAGCTGCAACCAAAGCCACAAGTGCACATATCGGACCTGAAAGGAAGTTAATTCCACCTCCACTACTCTTCATAGCACTCTTTGTCTTCTTTAAGATTCTCTCAAATCCTGTAAACGGATCCTCTCTGAGTTTCTTGCCGCCATATTTTGTTATGCTTACAGCTTTGCTGTCGCTGATTCTCTTTCTTGCCTTTCCTGATGTGCACAGATACACATATCTGTCTGTAGGCTGCCAATTTGCAACTATGACCACACTCGTACTGGCATCCTTGCCATTGAGATATGTTCCATCAGGCCACTCTTCCCAGCCAAATCTATATGTATCGCATATCTTCTCCGCTATTTCTTTTGTATTGTATTCTATGTCTCCACCGATTGCCGATGCACCAAATTCAGAAAGATCTGTATTCTGGTCTACTGTGACAATAACCACATCCATTCCAACCAGGTTCTCGAGTTCTTCTATATCGCTTCTCAATGTCTCTTCCTCGGAATCAGACAATTTGTCTGCATAGTCGAACACTCTCTCATTTGTCATGCAGTCCTCATTACTTCTTGCATCATGTTTCAAATTCGCCTTGGACTTAACCGAATACATAATAAAGCATAAAATACCGATTCCCAATATCACAAACATTGTCACCAGGAATTTTTTCATCGTCTTATTCATTTACAACACCCCCAATAACAATGATAATCCATCAAGTCCTATAAACACTGATCCAAGCACAAGTGCGGTGAGACCTATGGCCTTACCTATACTTCTCGGCGGTGTTCCGATGCATTTGCCTGTCTGTCCGTTTACATAGAACTTATAGTTCTGATTCTGGAATCTGTATTCATATACCCATACCGGCATAAGTCCAAATTTGGTTCCAGTCTGTCTGTTATTGCTGTTAAAACGCTCGTTTGTGAGAGTGCTGTATCCACTGGTATATTCTTTCACCCAGCCTCTGTTAGCCTTATCCGCCTTAGCCTGTGCTCTGGATGCCAGCTGCTCCGGAGGCATATTGTATGTCTCCGCCTCAAATCCGGACAAAAATTTATTGTCATGCTTGATCAGCTCACTATAGTCATATGGTTCCATAAGATCCATAATTCCATCTTCCATAACTATGGATGCATCCACAGGTATTCCCGCATAATTAACATGAAGTTTTCTTGCCACATCGAAATATGACGTCTCCGTATACTTTGTATCTCCCGATGTCCAGGTTCTGACCTTGGTTCCAATGGCCTGATAGTCCACATGCGAATCATAATCGTACATCCAGAACGGAACATACACACCTTTTAACTTCTCAAGAGTCTTCTGCGAAAGAAATGTTCCAGGCAAAAACAACTTTTTGCCAAACTCTTCTTTCAGCTTCTCCTCAGCCTCATGCTTCGATATCTTAAATGGAAGCACAACATCCGCTCCATATGGATAACTTACCTTATCATCCCTCAGCTGATATGTTCCGCATGCCGGGCATCGGCCCGCAGACTGAAACTCTGTGTATGGAATCTGTGAACCACAATTCACACAGACCATAGGTTCATTTGACGGAACTACTTCCTGACACTCACTGCCACCACAGCTCATGCAGATCATCTTCTTCTTCGACGGCTCATACACAACATTGCCGCCACAATTTACGCAACGATATAACAAAGATCAATACCCCCTGTCTAAATATTTTATTATTCCTCCCTAGGCAGAAAATGTATCACATCCAGACACATCCCTATCCTTATTACCACATGCAGACACAAAATCCGCTTAAATGCGCTCTGTTCGGCAACATCAAACACATTTCGGCCTACATGCGCTAATTATATCATATGCCGCCTTTTTTTAGAACATAGAATTGACAGCATTAAGAATGATTTATATCTCAGATTTTAAACGATATTTTTCAGATGATTTTTTGTAACACATCCGGACTGTCAGAATATGGTATACCATGAACAAATAAATTGGAGGCTTACCATGAGTGACTTATCAGCAACTCAGTGTGCTTGTGGAAGAAACGGACTTTCATGCGGAGGTTCATGCGGATTCAACAGCTGCACACTTATCATCATCCTTCTTCTCTGCTGCGGTGGATGCGGCGACAACGGATTCGGAGGTTGCAGCGGCGGATGTGGCAGTGACAACAGCTGTATCTGGATCATCCTTCTCCTGTTATGCTGCGGCGGATGCGGTGGCAACAACAACAGTGGATGCGGATGCGGCGGATGCGGTAACGACTGCGGATGCTGCTAATTTCAGCAATGCAGTCACTTGCAGGCTCTGTCTGCAATAACGTCTGCAATCATAACCAGGAGACCCTATCTGATCAAAATCAGCTAAGCAAAATCGGCTTCACAGGCTGAATATGTTCGTCCCCTAAGGCCAGCAGGAGCAATTCTGCTGGTATTTTTTAATTATTGTCACATAAATTATAGTATGGCTGAGAGTGTGTTCCGGCGTCTGAAACAGGAAAATGGAGTGGCTATGTTTAACGGAAATTTTCGTCATCCTCTCGACAATTTAATACGTGATGACCGGATCTTTATGCTCGAAGCAATCCTTCCATTTGTATCAGACCGTCTGAAAGCACCTCTTGCTATGTACATAAAGATCATGGAGCTTCAAACCATACTCTCTTCCCTGCAGGACAAAGAATGCATGGCTCGCTGCGGTCTTCACAAAGACATCAACAATCAGGACGATATACTGTCATCCCTGGCTGACTGTGGGTTTGAAGATGTAAAAGGCAAATTTGTCAATCTGAAGAAAATGCTGGATGTGATGAAAATGATGGAGTCAGCAAAAGAAATGCCGGGTGGAAATTTCTCTGGCAACGGCAGTATGTTCTCGGATCTTTTCGGAGGATTTGCTGGGTCGGGATCGTCGGAGGCATCTAAATCATCGAAGGTGTCTGGATCATCGGAGATGGCTGAATCATCGGAGGTGTCTAGATCATCGGAGGCGTCTGAAGCGCCAGAAGCACCAGATACATCAGGATTATCTGCGTCGGCATGGGCATACAAAAATCCTGAATTTCCAGAGGACAACACGGACTCCCTTTACCAACATTACGGCTCTGTAAGCGCATATGAAGCTGCCAGATCTCCTCAGTCCGAAAAGAAAACTCATACCGGACGATCTGCTCAGGATAAGCAATCCAATCAGACCACGCACTTTTCTCATGATTACCAAGGTGCGCACACGACTGATGACCTGTACGGCTCCATCAAGGATCTTTTTGATGCATATGATAAGGACCACCGATAGCCCTATCCAATAGGGCGCCTCGCATCGAATCCGTGAACGGATGTTAACCATACATATATTTTTATAGAAAGGAATCAGACTATGAATCTTCAAAATGACCCGAGACTTAAAAATATGCACCCTCTAAAAAAAGAAATTCTGTTCAGGCTCTCCCACACGGCGACAACCATGTCTCCTGAACAAATGCTGCCCCAGATAATGGAGATCAACAAAGAGCTAAGTAAACGCGACTTGTCTTTCAGCAAAGCCGAATCAGAAATCATTATAGATATTTTATCCGAGGGAATGTCCCCACAGGAAAAACAGAAGATAAATATGCTGCGAAGCTTTTTATAGCTGAGAGCTACACCAAAACCTTTGTATCATCTGACGATGCATTTGATGATGTATCGTTTTTGTAGCTGAGAGCTACACCCAAATACTGCTGTCAGATATGCTTGTTTGGACATAATTTTTTCTTCCCATATACCCGATAGGCACAATTATGTTTTATCTATATCTCACAGCCAGTGTATTTTGATACCTATGCTTTCTATATTTTCTATATGGTGTTCTTGCGGATGTTTCCGGCGGATTATTTGGAGGATGTTCTGGAGGGTCTTCCGGCGGATTATTTGGAGGATGTTCCGGAGGGGCTTCTTGCCGTTATATTTGCAGTCTTATGTGACAACATTACAGCGTGAACATCTTTATGAATTATTCTGGCAAGGGGGTCTATATGGATTTATTAGAAACTGGTATGCGTATTAAAAAAATTAGAAAAAAACTCGGTCTTACTCAGGATCAACTAGCTGAAAAGGCCGGAATATCAGCTCATTTTGTATATGAAATTGAACGAGGTCAGAAAACCATGAGTCTGTACACGCTGGTCGATATCGCCTCTGCACTTGGCGCATCCACTGACTATCTTCTCTTTGGACAGACTCCCGACATCGCTCCGGCTACAATGGATGTCATGATCAACGATGATCTCAGCCACATTATCGAGACTGTTCCACTGGCTAAGCGTGACGCGGTCAAGAATATTGTGAAGAGTGTATTGCCGTATATCAAATGAAAACCAGCCTGTATGATTTTCACTGTCATACAGGCTGGTTTTATGGTGTTTCCTGATATTATTCTCAAATCTCGGTGCCGATAATAGCCAATCACACTATTAATTCTTTTTTAACTTCTCTATCTCAGCCTAAAGATTGGTGATATTCGCATCCTCCTTGTGGTATTGCCCATCGCTACGCTCAGTGGCAGATCGTCAGTGCTATTCCAACGTGCCCATTCTCACTTTTTATCGACTACACAATATCCCTGGCAACAACAAATTTTTCATTTGGAGCTTTGAAAGCCATTGTTACTTTATAATCCACATTTTTTATAGTGATACTAATTGTATTAGGCGGATACAACTCCTTCATACTTTTAGACACAATCTGCGCCAACGCAAGGGCAAGTCCCTCTCGTTCATAGTCACAATGTAAGTTTCTATATCTCTGTTTTTCGAAATTAAAGTCATCTCTAGGGTTTGTATACTCACTATCATAAAGATATTTTATCTCAGTAGTCGAAACTATATATGTAAAGTTACATTCGATAAATTTTTTATTTGAATCAGAATCAGCATGTGATATCATCCTCTTAAACATCCCAAGAGAATACTCAATCATCGATTCTATTTTAAGCGGATTAGCTATTAAACTATTGTAGGTGTTTTTCACATTTTTATCATATACTTCAATCTGTTCTCTTATTTTTTCTTCTATTTCTTTTTCTGCTTTCTCCTTTTCATATTTGAAACATTCTTCCAATTCATCAACTTCCAGCATTTCTTTTCCGACACATGAACATTCTGTCTTATACTGTACACGCCTGGAAACTCCCATTATAAGTATTCCTAATAAACCTCCCCAAAGGTATGCACCACCATCCAGGTCAGACTTACATCTTAATATTATTATGATAGCTATCGAAACAATCGCCCCACACAAATAAATAACTATTGCCTTGTTAACTATAGAATTTGCATAAAATTTTTCTATTTTCTCTCTATCATCCATATATTTAGCCTAAATTATTCACGGCTTTGCCGTGAAAGTGGCTGAAAGCCACATAGTTTCT
>USSH01000166.1 GCA_900557435.1 uncultured Coprococcus sp.
GCCAAGGATACGAGTTCTTTCTTCTTGTCCTCTATCCACTGCTCGAACTCCCGTATATCCTCTTTGTACTTCTCCATTTTCTGCTCGGGTGTTCTTCTAGAGAAGTAGGAGATTCTTGTAAATCCATGGGATCTAAGTATCTCCTCTGCCCTCTGGGATACGGTCTTAAGCGCTATGGCTGCCATACATGTCTGATCCTTATCCGATCCTATAACTGTGACCGTATACCCCGACATCTCTGGTTCAGCAGAGCTTATATACCCCTGTATATCCGTCTCTGTAAGTCCAGGTGGCATAGTTCCGATCATCACATCTGTCTTTTCAGTCTCTGTCGTGTTGATCGGTATATCCATATTCAGCCAAGGCACAAGACCGTCTATGGCCACCTGGCATTTAACTATCCCTGCCTCACATCCGGCTATATCTTTGTTGATATCCTGGATCTGCTTCACCTTGCGGTTGTAATCGTGTCTGCCAGCTACGATCTCCTGAATGTCTGTCTCCGATGCCTCCTGCCGTCCTTCTAAACCGGCAAATATAGATTTCTCCTCTGGAGCATATTTATCAAGTATCTGTAGGGCTTCATCCGTATTCTGTACTCTCTTCTCGTACTTTGCTCTCTGGCTTGTGGTATTCATCTTCCTGAAGTCATCAGTCTCCACATTCTCGGTCTCTATCTGAACCATTCCCAAGGACTGAAGCTTCTCAAGAATTGCTTTTCTGTCCCTCTTCATGGCACAGATTTCAATCTTTTTCATAGGAAGTACCGCCATATATTTACCCCCTTTCCATATTCAAATGTTGATCAAATGTCAATTTCATATCCGCTTACTGTCTGCTTGATATCAGCTTGCTGTATGTTTGATATCAGTTTGCGAGATCGGTCAGCCAACCAGCTCCGATATGATCATGGAGCTGACTTCACTCTCCATGGATGTGGCACGTTCTCTCAGATGTCCTATCTCTGCCGTGGCAACATCCATAGCCTTCACCGTCAGCTTTTCCTCCTCTGTCCTTCGGTTTCCCTCAGCGTTTTTCATACTCTCTTTCGCACTCGCCCCTGCAGCCGCTATCATATCCGCGGCCTCTTTTCTTGCAGCAGCTACTGTATAGTCAGCTTCCTCCCTTGCCTTGCGGACTATCTCCGCAGCCTGGGCTTCCGCATCTGTTATCGTCTTCATAGTCTCCTGCAGCATAACATTCCTCCCTTCTGTGAAATTGAGCAGACACACACTTTATCAAAGCATCACTTTAGATTATTATGTGAATACTCAAGTAATATTATTTTATAATGATATTGCTATATTGTAAATAAACATTTTGTAAAGTTTGTACAAACCCCTTGATATTTTTTTATTGTTAATGTACAATGTGACTATGTTGATAATACTTATGTTTATCCATTAATCATTTTTCTTCCTTTTAACGCAGTTTGATGTCGAATTATTGATGCATTTCGACGAAACTGCATAAAAAAAGAACCCATGAACAGTCTTGACCAAACTGTCATGGGTTTCTTTTTTGTTGTTCTGTTTTTATGCAATGTATAGTAGTTTCTCATAACAACAGATTCATACCAACAGATATCAATGGTTTTTTTGACTCTCGTTTTTATGAAATACATAGTAGTTTCTCATAACAACAGATAACAATGTTTTTTGACTCTCGTTTTTACGAAATACATAGTAGTTTCTCATACCGACAGATATCAATGTTTTTTGACTCTCGTTTTTATGAAATGTATGATTGTCTCTCATACCAACAGATTATAACGGCGCGTTTTTCTATTTTTATCAATTTCTAATCTGTTTGTTACAAAATTATCCTATTTTCTCTTCAAACAACATTTCAGGATAATTTCCTGATTTTTTGTACCTTAAAGCCCAATTATCGGGTCAAATGGGAAAATTTTATCCTTTTTCAACAAGATACGAACGGTTGCGGAAAAACAGAGTTATAAGACATTTTTACTCTATCATTCCAATTCTTCTTACGTGGCGCTCATCATTTGAAAATGGTGTGTCGAGGAATATATCCACTATCTTGAGAGCCAGTCCCGGTCCTATGACTCTTGCTCCCATAGCAAGCATATTCGCATCGTTGTGCTCTCTGGTGGCCTGAGCTGAGAAACAGTCGTGACAGAGCGCAGCTCTGATACCCTTTATCTTATTTGCCGATATGGATATTCCAATTCCTGTACCACAAATGATGATTCCCTTATCGCACTCACCTGAAGCTACCGCCTTTGCTGCAGCCTGTCCATATACCGGATAGTCTACAGACTCTGTGCTGTAGCATCCAAAATTCTTGTACTCAAGTCCTCTCTCCTCAAGATGCTTAATGACCTCCTGCATAAGCTCATATCCGCCGTGATCACATCCAAGTGCTATCATTATATATAATCCTCCTTACTTCTTATTGTGCATGCGCATTAGAAGGCGCTTCGCGCGGCGCATGCGTACTTCGCAAGGAATCTCCCGCTCCGCGGGTCCTCCTTACGAAATTAATTAACATTTTATTATTCTGTGGCCTGCAGCCTTTATAAGACGGTTCATGATGGCATATCCCATGTCGCCCTCTTCAAAGGACTCACTATATATATACTGTGCGCCTATATCATCACATGTTCTGAGCAGACTGTAAAGTCCTGCCGAAACTGTTATCTCATTCTTCTTGCTTCCGGCATCATATATATTCTCGCACACGCCATCATCGTAAAGACCTACATTCTCAGTATCGCATAAGATAGCTGTCTTATACCCCTGTGCTCTCTTCTCGGCAACCAGACTCCTTATCTTCTCGGCTGCCGCCAACCTGTCGCCTTCAACTATGCTGAGTTCCCCCTTTGGTGCATAGTGGGTATATTTCATACCAGGGGCTTTAGGTCTCAGCGCATTATTCATACCTGTTATTGCAGGATCTATAGTCACATCCCCCAATATATTTTTTATCATCTCTGGTGTTATGTACCCTGGTCTCAGTATGGTCGGTCTGTCGCCTGTCATATCAACTATGGTCGACTCTATACCTATTCCGACCGCTCCGCCATCAATGATCATATCTATTCTGCCATCCATATCCTGCTGCACATGCTGCGCTGTAGTAGGGGATGGTCTTCCCGAGAGATTAGCACTCGGGGCTGCTATATATACCCCTGAATCCTTTATCAACTTCATGGCAACGGGATGTGATGGCATTCTTATCGCCACCGTATCCAGCCCCCCTGTGGTGGTATGCGGGACTACTGCCTTCTTATTGAGAATTATAGTAAGCGGTCCAGGCCAGAACGCCTCCATCAGCTTCTTTGTGTCATCACTCACATATTCCGCAAGCTCATACACACTGTCAGTCTCCGCTATATGAACTATAAGTGGATTGTCCGAGGGCCTGCCCTTTGCTGAATATATCTTATGAGAAGCATCGGGATTGAGCGCGTCACCACCAAGTCCATACACCGTTTCTGTAGGGAATGCAACAAGCCCGCCTGACTTCAATATCTCAGCAGCTTTCTCATACATATATGCATCATCGATACCGGCCTTTACCATTATTGTATCCATTATAATAACCTCTGTTTCTGCATGATCGGCTTTTCAGCAAATAAAGCCGCAATTTATCAATATACTGTACGCCCATATTTTAGCCCAGCACTGCATCTCTGTCAAATAATGATATCAACAATTATTTTCTCACCAGCTCAGAAATATTATTTGTAAATTTATGATCTTCTAATGCATATAAATTACTGATAGCAAAAAGGTGTCCATAATGAATATCCATTTCAAATATTTCCTGATCATAACCGCGATAGCTGCAGTCATAATACTTCCGCCAATAATCTGTTTCAAATTATATGTATGCAATTCAGCCTCATCAGCATCAACTGAACTACCAAAAGACAAGACTGATCAACCTGTAAATGAGAATAATCCTAGAATTGACTTTACCATTCTCATTGATCCAGGTCACGGAGGCTTCGACCCTGGCAAAGTAAGCCCCGACGGCATTCAGGAAAAGCAGATAAACCTTGAAATCGCCCTGAAGCTCAGAGACAAACTTCTAGAACATGGATTTGCGGTATTTCTGACCAGAGACACCGACTGCTCTCTCGATTCCCAAGATGCAAAGAATAAAAAAATATCTGATCTACGCAATCGAACATCTAAAGCTTTAGAGGTGAAAGCTGACCTCTATATAAGCATCCATCAGAATAGCTACTCCGCTGAATATGTCCACGGAGCACAGGTATTTTACTATTCAACATCAGATTCAGGCAAACTTCTTGCCGAAAACATACAGAACTCACTTGTCGCAGATGTCGACCCAGATAACACCAGACTGGCAAAGGGCAATTCGGACTATCTTGTTCTCACAGACAGTCCCTGTACAGCAGTTATTGTAGAATGTGGCTTTTTGAGCAATAGCCAGGAATGCCGGGAGCTTTGCACTTCCGAGTATCAATCACAAATTGCTTCAGCCATAGCCAAAGCTGTTGCTTCATGGCAAAAAAACCTATCTAACCCTCAATGATCTCTCCTATGATAAATGTCTTCATATTTTTCCGATTGCACCATGCCTTATATACAAAGAAAAAGTCCTGCCGTGACAGCCGGCAGGACCCAGTTTAAGCTTATCTTTAATACGTGTTGTGTAATCCCGTGCATATTCTAATCAACTATACACTATACCTATAATTTGTGCGCCTTATCCCCCTATAGGCATCACCCCCATTAATATTATTTTCCCATCAGCAATGTACAATGTGATCTTTGTGATGTGATGTATTAACCCCATATACCTTGTAAATATAAATTACCTGTTGCCTCTGAGAATCTGTGAGCAATGACATATTCGCTATCTCTCTGGGAATTGCATCTGAAACGATAAGAATCAGATAGAATTTATAGAATAATATAGAATGTAACTCATATTAGATGAGTCGACCCGCTCACAAGCTCACATTACACCATATTATCAATTAATCCAAGCCCTTTACGCATTATTTAATGAAAACTTCATAAAGATATACATACTGTATTATTGCAGAGATTTTATTTTTGATGTTTATGAAATGTTAATGAAATTTCCAGCTTTTTCTCCTATCAGGCTCTTTACTTGTCCGGCAAATGTGGTAAACTATAATACACATTTTATTAAGTGCTCTATTTTTTTATAAAGGGGGGCGATTCTATTGAAGATTGAACGTTTAAGTGAAAATCAGATAAGATGCACACTCAACAAAGCAGATTTAAATGAAAAGAATCTCAAGCTTTCTGAACTTGCCTACGGCTCCCAGAAAGCAAGGGATTTATTTAGAGATATGATACAACAGGCTTCCGCAGAACTCGGATTTGAGATTGACGATACGCCTCTTATGGTAGAAGCTATTCCAGTATCTCCTGATTGCCTGATACTCATTGTCACCAAGGTGGAAGATCCAGAGGAGCTTGACACCAGATTCTCACGTTTTACAAAGGTGAACGAATACGATGTGGACGATGAGGATGATGATTACGATGATTTAGATGAAGGTTATGATTACGATGACGATGACGACTTTGATGACACGGACGACAACGGCACGATCGCGCGAATTCAGATAAGCGGTTCGGAAAATGTACCTGACGAGATAAAAAGAGCCCTTGAGGGCATTTTTAAGAATCTGCCAGGTATCTCTTCTGCATCAATCGATTCCTCATTTAAAAAGGAAGTTCACGAAACCACCAACAGAACTGATAAGGATTCTGACTCATCAGAAGTAACAGATACAGATGAAAATACAGATGAGCTGCCAAAGGTTCAGGCCCTGTATTCTTTCGACTCACTGTCAACCATTATCCGTGCCTCTAAGCAGATCGCATCATTTTATTTTAGTGACAACTGCCTATACAAGAACCCAGCAAACAACAGATACTATCTGCTTGTTTCAAACAGCAGCAACTCTGCGCACGAGCTTGCAAGGGTATGCAGTATCATCGGCGAATATGGCACTATGGAGGAGA
>USSH01000167.1 GCA_900557435.1 uncultured Coprococcus sp.
TCTTGTCCCTGTCTATCCCTGCCGCAAGCGCCATATTCACAGACTCATCCAAGTCTGCCACAACATCGGCAAGATAATCAGTGTAATCAGTGTTATCTCTGTTGTGCATGAGACAGCAAGCCTTGTCGTACTTCGCGATGATACCTGCCATCTTATCGTCGTATTTGAGTCCCCATATGTCGTTTATCAGGTCTGCGCCTGCATGTATACCTGCCTCTGCAACAGCTGACTTGTATGTGTCAAGTGATACTGCAACATCAAATCTGCTCTTTATCGCCTCGATGATCGGAGCTGTTCTCCAGATCTCCTCCTCATCTGAGATCTTCGTATATCCCGGTCTTGTGGATTCTCCGCCGACATCTATTATGACCGCTCCCTCGGCTATCATCCTCTCTGTCGTCTCAAGTGCTGTATCCATGGTATTGTGCTGACCACCATCCGAAAACGAATCAGGCGTGACATTCAATATTCCCATAACATACGGTTCTTTCCCTGTCTCAAAACTCTTGTTGCCTATTATCATCCTTTTATCCTCCAATCGCTGTGTTTATTCACAGACGTATTTTCCCTTGTTATAGAACATCTGCCATTTTAATTCTAATATATTATCCTAATATATTATTCCCTTATTCCTCTCAGAATCCGGCCAGTAACACTCACCCGCCGCTGCACAGTCGAAGCAATTTCTAGACAACTTGTCCGCTTTATATAGAATGTATGCCAAACCATCTCTCCCTGCGCCATCTGTATTGTGCGACCCAATGGCATCACATATCAGTTCTGTCTCTTCAGCGTCAAACCCGCTCTGCCTGAGTATGTCCTCCGCATACCGGACACTGAGTATATGATGGCTGACACCTGTGTCATCCGGATCCGCCCGGCCTACATCATGGAGCAGTGCTGCGGCATACAGCAATTCTCTTTCTATATTAATATTCTCATCCTTACCTATCATATATGCGATCCTTGCCACATCCAGGCAATGATCCAAGCCATGACAGCAGAATATCCTGTCTCTCTCTTTATCTTTTATCCGAGCCATAAGAGATATATATAAGTCGTTGTGAAGTATATTATCAACTCTTCTCATAGGAAATGACTGTTTATCATTCGCATATGCATTACGTTCTGCTTTCTCTATGATCGGACCGATGAATGATAACGAGCCAAATATAACCACCACGGAATCTTCTGTATGACGCGCCATACTTACAGCCTGCTCCACAGCGTCATCCACATCATCCTGAATATAAACTGAATCCTTATATCTCGAATCAATATACCTGCACGCCTGTCTTGCAAGCTCCGTATTACCGAGGGCACGGGGATTGTCAGGCTCCACTGCTATGAACGCAGCAGCCCCCGGCATCATGATCTCAAGCATCTTCATATAATCCTTATCCTTGAAAACGCCGCATATATATATCAATTTCTTTCCCGCAAAATATGTGTCTATATTCTTTCTCAGTGCTGCCCAGCCTCCCGGATTATGTGCTCCGTCAACATAAACCACCGGAGAGTCCATGAGTCTTTGGAATCTGCCCTTCCATTTGGTTGCAACCAGCCCCCGTTCTACATTCACTTTGTTCAATTCATATCCTGCATCTTTTAGTACACTCGCAGCTTCAACTGCGACTATGCTATTATATATCTGATAAATTCCGGGAACAGACAGCCTATACTCCCGACCCTTATACGAGAACTCACTGCCCTCAAGTCCGCTATAACGTATATCCACATCTGCAGCATTAACCAGAATTGATGACTTTGTTATGTGATTCTCTTCACATTTTTCTATCCATTGTGGCAAAAGCTTGCTGTCAAGTGGATATGACACACACGGAACATCAGTCTTAAGTATTCCAAGCTTCTGATCATATATCTCCTCTATAGTATCTCCCAAGAATCTGGTGTGATCCATACTTATACTGGCTATAATGGTACAGACCGGCTTTGTACATACATTTGTGGCATCAAGCAGCCCTCCCATGCCGGTCTCCAGCAAAAGTACATCAACATCCATATCGCGGAAATAGCAAAATGCAATGGCAGTTTCCGTCTCAAACGATGTCGGCCTCGATAACCCTTCTGCCACCATAGCATCAGCAGCATTCTTTACCTGCTCCAGATATACTGCAAATATATCCTCGCTCATATATGTTCCATTAATTTGAAATCTTTCCAGATATGTAAATATAGTCGGCGATATATATCTTCCGACCACATATCCCGCATCCTCAAGAATCCCATCCAAGAACGCACATATAGATCCTTTGCCATTTGTTCCGGCTATATGAACCACTCGCACTTTATCCTGTGGATTGCCAAGCCGGTTCAAAAGCTCCTTTATGTTCTCAAGTCCCAGGACACTTCCCAATGTATCAGTAAATTTTATATATTCTCTTGCATCTTCATAAGTCATCTGCGGGAGTCCCCCTATGTTCTATGTCTGATAAGTGGTGCATTCTCATCAATCGGAAGCAACGTAAAGCCCTGTTCACGAAGTTCATCTATGAGCTGCTGTAAAGACTCAACTGTGGTATGACGTGCCGTCAGATCGTGCATAAGTATCACCACATCGTTCTGTGACACTGCATCCTTCATGATGTTGTCAACCAGCTGCTGCGGAGTGAAGCTTCCACATACCGCATCATTGTTGAGTGCATTCCAGTCGTAATACACCAGTCCTTTATTATTCACGTAATCTATGAGTGTATCCATATCAACCTTGGATACAGTGTTGGAACTGCCTCCCGGGAATCTGTAATACACACAGCTGACGCCAGTTACATCATACAATAATTTCTGCAATTCCTCAATATCTTCGGCAAAATCATCAAGGCTCGCATATATTTTGTCATAATCATGTGTATACGAATGCAATCCCAGAGTATGTCCCCTATTCACTATATCCCGATATGTATCATAATATTTCTCTTCCCTGCCCACAACAAAAAATGTTGCCTTTACGTTGTTTGCATCAAGAATGTCCAATATCTCGCCTGTATTGTCCGACGGTCCGTCGTCAAATGTCAGGTATGCTCTTTTTATATTTTCATCATTTTCAGACTGTGCAGAGACTTCTTCAGTTTTATTTTCTTCTATCTCGTCCTCAGTTTCCTGTGTCGATGTCAAAGACTCCTCATCCGCAAAATCTAGCTTAGAAGTCTCAGGATCTCGTATTCCACCGGAAGTATAAAATCCCCATCTGGACTGACTCACAATATAATAACAGCAGAATATTATTGCTATGAATATCGCAGCCGCCAGCATTATATACTGCCACGACTCAGACCACCCATGCCACGTTTTTTTATTTTTCAATTTCTTCTCCGTCAACAGGTCTTTTTTCTATTATATTATTCTTATTCTTTTATTATGAACTGTTTTATATTCACTGCATATTACCGATTCAAGCGGGAATAATAATAGCAAAATCTAAATACAAGGAGATTCTATCATGAAAAAAAGTATTAACAGCACTACTCACAGATATCACAAGTTCAGGCAGCTTCTGCTGACAGCCGGTATGATACTCACAATGATTGCATTCTGCGGTTGTGGAAAATCATCCGGCAATAATACAACAGGAAGCTCAACTGAAAATACAACAGGAAGCTCATCCAATTCTTCCACCCAGGCGTCAAGCACCACCGAAACCTCTTCTGAGGCAGAGAAAAATTCTTCTGAAGCAGACAACGATAAAGGCATCATAGGTGGTGCCGCAGATGCCGCCAAAGATGTGGCTGATGGCGTAGCTGACGGTGTAAAGGATGTAGCTGACGGTGTAAAAAACACCGTTTCAGATGTTTTCAGTTCATTCGATGATGCTCAGGACTGGTTTATGAAGCAGCTGCCAAATGAAGATGGACGTTTCGAGGTGTCCAACAGCGATAAGGACCTCACAAGTTTTTCCGGGAACCGAACCGGTTATCATATAGAGCTGCACGACAATAGCAGAGACGGCGACACTAAGGTCGGCGATTTCTATATAGATTCCAATAACGGCAAAGTCTATAGATCAGATGAACACGGCAAGACATTTGCCGAGTATGACTTTTCAGATTTCAAGTAATTTCAGAGAACGTAAGTCATGCATAATCGCACAAACTAAATAAAGGCTCTGCTGCAGGTCACGCCCGCACAGAGCCTTTGTTTATATATTATTGTAAATTACAGCCGCATCATCTGTTGACAAACACTTTCTCGCCCGACTTTTCAAGCATCCTGTCATACTGTTCATACATATACTGCACACTGTTCTCCAAGAGATGGTAATGCATTATATATGGCACAAGCAGCACCATGAATGCCACCGCCAGAATGAGAAGCGATATGTTGGATGTCACAACAAAAGCAATGCAGGTAATCACCGTAAGGACAGCAAACAGCACCAACACAATGAGATGTATCAGTCTCTCATGCATAAAAAAGCCTATCTGCACGAGATGTCTCTCCGCCTCTTTCTTTATATCGACATTCCCATCAGAATCCATCTTTGCCAGAAGATCATCGATATATGCCATATACCTTTTAATTCTTTTTGCCATCTTTATCCCTTCTCGTATAATATGTACACATCTTCAGCCAGTTGTGTCTAATTCATAACCTTGTTCATGAAGTGTTCCCACTCGGCTATGACTTTATCGTAATAAAAGCTTACTACATACGAATCTTCCTCGACATCTATGATCATCTGAAAGCATTTCTTGTCCTGTGCTTCTGAATCTGTTTTTTGAGATTTCAGATTCTCCTTCGGTGCCCCTGCAAAAAATATCACTTTTCCATCGAAACTCTTCATGATCTCATCATATCTCTCCGGCTCAACCGGTTTATCTGGAACAGTCTCGATCAAGACATCATTTGCATCATAATAGCTGTGTCCCTCCAGCAGGATCGCCTCCATCTCAGGATTGATGAATCTCACCTGCATATCACTGGCATACCTGTCAGTATACAGTTCATTGGCGGAATTATTCTCCCTGACAACAGCTCCGTCAAGTTCGAACTCCAGAACTCCCTGCTTGGCAGAAAATACACATCTGACTATGGTCGCATCGCGGAACGACAGCGTATCTATCTCATCAACACTATTGTATCTCATATCTATATTCCTCGTTAGTCCATCGCTTTCTTTATAGCTGCAAGAAGCTCATCATAGGTCTCAAATGCCTCAAGCTCAGGATTGTCTGCCTTTATCTGATCAGTACTCTTGAACAGGAAGCCCGCCTTGCTTGCATATATCATACCAAGATCGTTGTGGCTGTCGCCGCTTGCTATGGTATCGTATCCTATCGACTGAAGAGCTTTAACTGTTGTGAGCTTCGACTGCGGACATCTCATCTTAAATCCTGTTATCTCTCCGTCATCCGCTACGATAAGTTCATTGCAGAATATGGTAGGGTATCCCAGCTTTTTCATAAGAGGACCCGCAAACTGTGAGAATGTATCACTTATTATTATGACCTGGCCAATCTCTCTGAGTTCATCGAGAAATTCCTTCGCTCCCGGTATCGGATCGATCTTTGCTATAGTCTCCTGGATCTCCTTGAGTCCAAGACCATGCTCCTTGAGTATACCAAGTCTCCAGTTCATAAGCTTATCATAGTCAGGCTCATCCCTTGTGGTCCTCTTAAGCTCAGGTATTCCGCTTGCCTCAGCAAATGCTATCCAGATCTCCGGCACCAATACTCCCTCTAAATCAAGACATGTTATATACATATTATCCTTATCCTCCGTTATGTTTTATATTTTACGTTCACCGCCCTGACTGTCAAATCCAGACGATATACAAATGCATTATAGCACAGTATCATCCGAGCTCACAACGGCTAGTTTCAGATTCACTTCAGATCCGCCTCAGATCTGTCCCAATTTTATTCCGTGCATTTTTCAGAATCTTGTGTATCCAGGGCAGATTCGTAATCTTTTACTATCTGCTCCAGTTGTTTCTCTCTCGTCACCCGCATATGGTTCCCCCTCAG
>USSH01000168.1 GCA_900557435.1 uncultured Coprococcus sp.
GATGACAGAATAACCCCTGTGGGAAAATGGCTCAGAAAGCTTCATCTTGATGAATTGCCACAGCTTTTCAATGTTCTCAAGGGAGATATGTCTCTCGTTGGCCCTAGACCGGAGAGACCTGAGATCGCAGAGCTTTATAAGAAGACCTTCCCTGAGTTTGATTACAGACTCAAGATGAAAGCTGGACTTACGGGATATGCACAGGTGTATGGAAAATACAACACCACACCAAGAGATAAGGTGAAGCTTGATCTCACCTACTACGAGCAGTATTCAATATGGCTTGATTTCAAGCTGATGCTGCTAACTGTAAAGATCATGTTCCAGAAGGAGACATCAGAGGGCATAGCTTCAAATATGACTACTGCACTCAGAGATGGTGAGAAGGTTCAGATTCCGGCACCGGTAAATGTTAAACCGGAGGGGCTTGATGAATCAGAGGATGCGTTTTATGATCTGAAGGGTTCTGCATTGAAAGTTGAAAAAAAGAACTGACAAGACAGAGACAAATAATAGAGACATGAAATTACGATATGCAGGTGGATAGTATGACAAATGCGAAGGTTTCGGTGGTTATACCCTCTTATAATAGTGGAGATACTATAGAAACAGCGGTTGATTCTGCCCTTGCCCAGAATGTTCCGGTGGAGGTCATCGTTGTGGATGATTGTTCGCAGGATAATACAGAGCAGGTTCTGGCAAAGTACAAGGGTGATTCAAGGGTAAGAATAATCCTGAATGAAACGAATTCTGGTGTCGCTGAATCCAGAAATCGCGGAGTTAAGGAGGCGGCTTGTGACAGGGTGGCTTTCCTGGATTCCGATGATATGTGGAAAGAGGGAAAACTTGATAAGCAGTTGAAATTGATGGACAGCACAGGAGCAGTGTTGTGTTCAACGGCAAGAGAACTTATAAATGAGGACGGAAGCCGGACTGGACGAGTCTTGGAGGTACCGGAGACGGTGACCTACAGGCAGCTGCTCAGAGGGAATGTGATAAATTGTTCCTCGGTACTTGCCGACAGGAATGTGCTTATGAAATACCCGATGGGAAACGATGACATACATGAGGATTATATATGCTGGCTGCAGATATTGAAAGCAGGCGGAAAGGCGGTGCTTATAAACGAGCCGTTACTATTATATAGAGTGGTGAAGAATAGCAAGTCTGGGTCAAAGATGTCATCTGCAAAAAAAACATTTGCAGTATACAGAAAGATGGGATATGGCATTTTCAGAAGCTGCCTTTATTTTGTGAATTATGCAGTAAATGGTGTAAAGAAGTATTTCCTATAAATATATTATGGATGAAGTATAACAAGGATAGTCGGAGAACAATATGGCGGATGATACAAAAAAACGAGGACCGGGAAGACCCACGGATAAGAGAAAAGACACTATTCTAAGATTGAGAATAGACGCGGAGACGCATAGAAAGCTGAGCAAATATGCTGAAAGCAGGCGAGTGTCGATGTCTGAACTTGTCCGTGAGGCGATAAATGAGATAGTGCGTGAATCTGAAAAAGAAAAACGGTCTTAAATCGCGCAGATGCAGCTGAGGCAAAATAAATATAACATTACAGAAATCATAAAAAACGCACAGCCGATGTTTATTATATCGGCTGTGCGTTTTTTATGATATGGTATCTGTTTATAATGTGTATCCGTTCTTCTTTAAAAGCTCTCTTGCTGAATCAATGGAATCATTGCCAGTTGCATTCTTAATAGGTGCAAATTCTTTTTCACGCTCAACTTCGAAAGGAAGACATGTGCCCATGAAAGCGATCATGTCCAAAGCAAGAGTTTCGAATTTATAGCCGTTAGGTTCAGCAGGTTTTACTACCTCGCCATTATCATCAACATACGGTATTGCTTTTTTGACAATGTGAAGAGGCATGCTTTCATTCATTATCTTCATAAGTCTGTCGACAGGGAAGATGTAGTTGAGAGTCACGCCGTAGTTATATGCATAGTCGCCGTTTTCATCACGCTGATCACGCATTTCATCTGTCAATTCGTAGTATTCAACAATATATGGTTTGCCGTGATTTGTACAAAGTACACCGACTTTTTCATCAGGGTATGCCTTGCGGACAACTTTTCCACCGGACAGATAGCCCTCTTTGATAATAGCTCCGAGGAATACGGGATCAGCAATTCGTTGGAGTACATTATCAACAGAAAATACATTGATATATTTTATATTGTGCTCTGTAAGCTTGCTCAGATGACCTGCTTTACACAGAGATGAGAACCAGCCACCGTTGCCGTTAGGAGACATGGCGATGCGGCCCTTTTCCTCTAAGTATATTTTGCCGTTGAAGTCAACCGACGGAACCATCTCCTGTTTGAAGAAGTGGATATAATCAGGATCGTAGCCAAAATAATCGTGCTCCTTGAAGAAACTGGTAGTGTCATCATGGTTCTTTTCGTTTGTCATAATAAAGAAATGAATCCAAGTGTCAGCCAGCTTTACGATATCGAGTGTATGTTCAATAAGCAGCTGGAAAATAAACATGTCCTTAGTTTCGCCAACATTGAAAGTACCCTTTGGTCCAGAGAAACCAAGACGTGTACCCTGACCGCCGGCAAGAAGTACGAGTGCAAGATCACCATTTTTAATCGCTTCAAGACCTGTTGTCATGTATGCGTCACGGCTGGCAGCTATTGCATCAAGCTGAAGTGCAGCAACGGGTGCGATATCCGAATCATTTCCTGAGTTGTTCTTGTTGATCATGTCTATCAGTGAAAAATCAATCTGCTCAATCTGGTTTAAAAGTGCAGCCTTTTCATTTTCACTTAAAGTGTTGTAGTACTTGAGAAGATGTAACTGGTCTTTTTCTTCCAAGAGTTTGTATGCGCTTTCGTAATTCATAAAATTCTCCTTGTAGTAATGTAGATTGTAAATAAATTCTCTCTCCGTGTTATATAGTTACTGATACTTTTTCTTGATCGCTATGGTATCAGTGAAAACCCGCCATATGTCTTTGATTTTAATCCTTCTTCCATCTGCTGCATCATCACGGCTGTAGTTGAGAACTATCGGTGCCTCAGAAATAGAATACCCTTGTCGGTGAGCTGCAACAAGTATTTCGATGTCGAATGCATAACCGTTTACAGAAAGATCTGCTGCTATAGGCTTTATCACTTCGGATTTGAAGAGCTTTATTCCTGTCTGGGTGTCATGTACACCGAGATGGAAGAGCATCTTGAGCATTACATAATAGGTATAGCTCATGACTCTTCTGAGCGGCGGATAGTCCAGCTTGGATTCTGGGTGAAGCTTTGATCCTATAACGATATCGGCATCCTCGGACTTCATTTGTTTCATAAAATTCTTTAATAAAGATGGACTGAGTTCCAGATCGGAATCCAGAAATGCAATATATTTACCTCTTGCTTCCTGAATCCCTGTGGTTATCGCAAAACCCTTTCCGTGATTTTCTTCATAGCCAGAAGAGATTATGTGAGGATCCATTTCAGAAGCTTCTTTAATCTGCTGACCGGTTGAATCAACACTTCCGTCATTGACAGCAATAATTTCGTATCGGTGTAAAAAACCGCTTAATATTCTGCTAGTCTCTAGAAGATTGTCTTTTATGTGAGCTTCTTCGTTGTAGGCCGGCATAACAACGGATAATGTAATTTTGGATGAATTATCCAAGTTTGTTCCCATTTTGGTTATCCCCCATTTTATAATTGCCAGATAGATTTCTATCTGAACATAATTAATATAAGTATACTTACAATAGCATAAAGTGTCAAATGAAATACGTTTAAGAAAAAATAGCTTAAGAAAAAATATAAAAAGCAGTGTGTATTGATCAGCTTTTTATGCTATTACAAATGCTATTAAGATATGCTATTAAGACATGTCTATCAAGACATGCTATTAAGACATGGAATAAAATGTTGTAAAAGAATATGATATAATGTATTATATAGCGAGGTAACGACATTTTTAGATATGGAAATTTAGATATGGAAATATGAAATAAATAAAAGAGGAGTTCCGATGGATAAGAAGAATAGATTATCAACTGATTACGATGATGAAGATATGGATTGGCTTGACGATGACGATGATTATCTTGATGATGGTGGTATTTTGAGTTCTTTATTATTTGGAGATAAAAAGAAGAAAAAGAAAACTGCAAAAGATAATCTCAAAAAAGATAATTCAAAAAAAGATAATGGACAGCCTGAAAGAGTTCAAAGGGCGAGAGGAGAGGACGAAGGCAGAGCATATAGACATGGCTCAAAGGCTGTGTCAGATGGATATGACTCAAAAGCAGCGCCAGATGGACATGGCTCAAAAGCTGCGCCGGATGGAAAATCTAAGGCTGCTATGAATAGAAAGCCAAGACCGGCGAGACCGACAACTGATGAAAGTGAAAAGTCAGTTTATAGGGAAGAAAATGCGGCTGTCAGGACAGAGCGTGCTGATAGGACAGCTAGGAGAAGAAAGATATCTGCCGATAGAACACCGGTAAAACTGGAAGAAGAAAATACAAGACCTGTAAGGACTCCGGCTGCATCTGCTGGGACAGTAGGCGAGTACGATGAGTATTATCATGAGAACAGCCGTTCAAGAAGAATGAGAAATAATCAGAATTATTCTGATAAGAGGAAAGATTCGGATAATAGGGAAGACTTGGACAAGAAGAAAGATGTGGATAAGAAGAAAGGGCTCCCGAGGGATTATGCTGGACGTGTGGGCGGGGCCACAGAACCTGCATCTACGTCTGTAGACAATCTGCTCAGAGAGGTAAGCAACCTGGAAGCGGACAGCAGGCAGAGACACGAAGATCTGCGTAGAGAAGCTTGGGAGAGAACCCAGCGCAATGTGGCAAAGGCTAAGGCAGAGGTTGAGAGACTTGAGCTTGAACGTGAACAGAACGAGAAAGAGGAAGCCAGAAAGAAAAGGGTTCGAGAAGAACTTCAGAAGAGACAGGCGGAGAAAACTCAGATAAGTTCAGATGCAGAGAATATACAGCCAGAGCAGGAAGTAAAAACAGAGAAGCAATCGGTGGATACAGATGATGCACCGGAGAATGATCAGGTCAAGGCAGATGAGATTCCTGTAAGTGACCAGACTACAGCGAAAGAGAGTCCGGAGGATATACCAATGAATCCGGATGTGAAAGAGAGCGCTGACAAAAATGAGTCTGACAAAAATGAGTCTGACAAAAGTGAGCCTGACAGAAATGAGTCCGGCAAAACAGATTCTGATAAAAATGAGTCAGGTAAAAATAAACCTGATAAAAATATTCTGGATATGGATGCTCTTGAACGAATCGAAAGAGATATAGATGAGGACAGGCTAAAGTATTCAGAGTCCGATACAGAAGATCTGGGACTCGGAGAGATTGGCAGGACACTGGGATTTGATGCGGTTGATCTTGAAGATGATGAGGAGGAACCGGAGGAGGACGAGGAGTCAGACAGTGAGAAGTTCTTCAGAGAGAATTTGCTTGATGAGGCAGATCCTAAAGTGGTAAATCCTGAAAGAAAGAAAATTAATATAAGCACGAAGGTCTGGGCTATAGCATTCTTTGTATTGCTGGCCTTGCTTATATTGATAAGCGTGATTTATGCCAAAAATTATGCCAGAATGAAGTATAATGAGATGAATATCAATGAGATCAGTGAAGATCAGCTGTTGGTTAATAATGGTGTGAAGGAGTCAACCACTGGATATCGCACGATCGCATTATATGGTGTTGATTCCAGAGATCAGAATATGGATGTTGGAACTAACAGTGATAGTATAATAATTGTAAGCATTAACGAATCAACTCATGAGATAAAGCTTGTATCTGTCTATAGGGATACGCTTATGGATATAGCCAGTGGTGCGATGACTGAGTCGCAAAAGGTAAACTATGCATACCAGCTTGGTTTACACGACTAATTTTATGTATCAATC
>USSH01000169.1 GCA_900557435.1 uncultured Coprococcus sp.
GGATACGATGTCCATAGACTTTTTGAGGGACGTAAGCTTATAATCGGAGGAGTTGAGATTCCATATGAGAAGGGACTTCTTGGTCACAGCGATGCGGATGTACTTCTTCATGCGATAATGGATGCACTTCTCGGTGCTGCTGCGCTGGGGGATATTGGAAAGCATTTTCCTGATACTGACGAGAGATACAAGGGAGCGGATAGCATGAAGCTCCTGACGGAAGTGAAGAGACTTCTTGAGGAGAAGCTCTACATCATCGAGAACATCGATGCGACCGTAATTGCCCAGAGCCCAAAGATGGCACCGTACATTGATCAGATGAGAGAGAATATCTGTAATTGCCTGTGTATAGACAAGGATCAGGTCAATATCAAGGCGACAACGGAGGAGAAGCTTGGGTTTACCGGAGAGGGACTTGGAATAAGCTCCCAGGCGGTGTGTCTCATAGAGTCGGCATTTAATTACACTGGGGATGATGCCGGGGCTGTCAGAACAGCAGGCTGTGGCGGATGCAGTGGATGTCCGTCGGGAATAAGATGACAAAACAGCCCATGTATGCTAGAATGAAAGAACTTAGAAATTTAAAGAACTTAAGGAGAAAACAGGTATGTTAAATGATGGTTATGCAGAACATATAGTTAAGGCGAAGACACCTGCGAGTGTTACCTGCGGGATGGCTGCCGGAATCGTGCTGATGATTGCCGGACTTGGCGCAGCAATGTTTGTTCAGGGCTTGGGCAGTATTGGATTCCTTGTTGCGATTGCAGGCGCTGTTGTATTTGGTATTTTTGTTTCCAGAAGAGAGACAGAGTATGAATATATAATGGTGAATGAGGATATAGACATCGCAAGGATCATTGCAAAGAAGAGTAGAAAAAAGATTATGAGCTTCAGCAACGCCGATGTAAAGTTTATTGCTAAAGAGGGATGCATTTACCTTGATAATGAACTTCAGCAGGACAGCTCAATAAAGACCAGGGATTTCACATCAGGCAATAAGCAGAATCAGGATGGCGTGTATGTGTTTGTCCTCAACAAGAACGGCAAGGCTGAATTTGTGAAGCTTGAGCTCTCAGACAGAACTATTGATCATGTAAATAACTTTTTCAGAGGGAAGTACAAAGAATAAATAATATTGACCCTCACGGTTGATACTAAACTGTATATATACAGGAGGTGTCGCTGTGAGGGTCTTTGTGTGTAAGTGCTTTACTATATTTATGACTGGTGGGATGATATATTATTTCCTGGAGATATCGGCCAGGCATTATTCCCATTATTCCATGATCATTTGTGGAGGGTTTGCGACGCTTTTGTGCGGCGGACTGAACCAGGTGTTTCCGAAGATGGGGATACTTGCGCAGATGCTGGTTTCTTCTGTGATAATATCTGATCTGGAGTACCTGACCGGGTATGTTGTGAATATAAGACTTGGGCTTAATGTGTGGGATTACTCTGATATGCCGTTAAATCTTGCGGGGCAGATATGTGTGCCTTATTCTATCCTGTGGATGTTCCTGTCGCTGATCATAATATATGTGGATGATGGGATACGGTGTCATATGTATAATGAAGAAAGGCCTGAGTACAGATTAATATAAAATATGGGAAAAAGCCCTTGATTCCATAGGGGAGTGGAGTAACAGCTTTTTCCCATATTCCATGTGTGTGCATATGTAATAAATTCCGTGTGAAAATATTATGATTCAAGGGGAGTAATCTTTAAACCCTTATAAAGCTTAGTATAAAGATTGCGCTCATCAGAGTACAACATTATACCACGTGAATCGCGTACGATATACGCATATTTGTTCTTCTGCACATTCATGTAAAGAACTTCATCAACGTTGAGCTCCTTGGCTTTGACCTTGGCAACGCTGACGCTGAGCGGCTCTAACTTGTACTTTTTAATTGCCTGCTGAACTGTCATAATCTACACCTCCATTGATAAATGATCATAACGTGCTTTAGTAACTATCTACAGTATATTGTAAAGAAATAACAAAGTCAACTAGTAAACATGCACAAATGTGCAAAAGATCATCGAATGTTGTAAAATGTGGTGTGAAATATCAACAAAAAAGGAGAAAACAATGATGCAAAATGCAAATTATTATCAAATGATGGAGAGGCAGATAGCTGGATTTGATAGTGAAAATACACAAAGCGGAAGAAAAAAACTGTTGCTGCACTGCTGTTGTGCGCCATGTTCCAGCCACTGCCTGTCGGTTCTTGCGGAGCATTTTGACATAACGGCTTATTTTTATAATCCCAATATAACGGATTACGATGAGTACATAAAAAGATTCCATGAGCTTGACAGATTTGTACATGAAGTATATGTGGAAGGAGTGGATGTTGAACTGGCGGAGCATGAGCCGCAGGTGTTTCTGGATATGGCTAAGGGCAGAGAGGATCTTCCTGAGAGAGGACTCAGGTGCTATGACTGCTATAAGCTGAGACTTGAGAAGAGCGCGATCCATGCGAAGAAAAATGGATATGACGTATTTACGACCACGTTATCGATAAGCCCCCACAAGAACGCGGACTGGCTGAACGAGATAGGCGCGGAGATGAGCAGGAAATACGACATAGATTATCTCTTCAGTGATTTCAAGAAGAAAAATGGATATAAGCACTCGATAGAGCTGTCAAAGGAATATGGATTATACAGACAGAATTTTTGTGGATGTGAATTCAGCAGACGGGCTGCCGAGCTCAGAGATGAAAAAATTAATAAAAATATTGAATAAAAAACGAGATTTTTGTCGTGAACACAAAAATAAAAAATATATCGAAAAAAATATTGTACCGCCTTGTCAAATGTGGTAGTATTTATTAAATTAAGAAAAAAGAGGCCAATAAATGTGGGTTATCTCAAGCGTTTCCCCGTTTTCACTCTTTTTTTTTGAGCAAAAATAGAAAAAACGAAAGGAATACGATTATGAAAGCTTTTTTGATACTTGAAGACGGACACGTGTTTGAAGGTAAAAGTATTGGCTCTACTGACGAGATAATCAGTGAGATAGTATTCAATACTTCGATGACCGGCTATCTGGAAATTCTTACAGATCCATCATATGCAGGGCAGTCAGTATGTATGACATATCCGCTTATAGGCAACTATGGTATATGCAGAGAGGATATGGAGGCTGGCAGACCATGGCAGTCAGGATTCATTGTTAGAGAGCTCTGCAAGACTCCTAGTAATTTCAGAAGCGAGATGACCATAAACGAATTTCTTGTTGAGAATAATATAACTGGTATAGAGGGAATAGACACCAGAACACTTACCAAGATCCTCAGAAAAGATGGTACCATGAGAGGTATGATCACTACTGATGAGAATTATGATCTTGATGAGTGTATGAAGCGTATAAAGGCATGGAAGATGGGACATGTTGTTCTCGATGTTACATGTAAGGAGAAAATGTTCTATCCTGGCGACGGATTCAAGGTTGCAGTCATCGATCTCGGTGTCAAGAAGAACATCGTCAAGTCACTTCTCTCCAGAGGATGTCAGGTTACTGTATATCCTGCAGAGACACCTGCTGAGGAGATCATCGCAGACGCTCCGGACGGAATCATGCTTACAAATGGTCCTGGAGATCCGAAGGAGTGTAAGGTCACAATAGCTCAGGTAAAGAAGCTTTTCGATACAGATATTCCAATTTTTGCAATATGTCTTGGACATCAGCTCATGGCACTTGCCAACGGCGGAGATACAGAGAAGATGAAGTATGGTCACAGAGGCGCAAATCATCCTGTAAGAGATATGAAGACAGGCAAGGTATATATTTCAACACAGAATCACGGATATATGGTCAAGGAAGACAGCCTCGACAGAAAGATCGCAGAGGTCAGCTTCGTCAATGTAAATGACGGAACAGTAGAGGGAGTTCACTATCTTGGAAAGAATGCACAGACAGTTCAGTTCCATCCGGAGGCATGTGCAGGTCCGCTGGATACAGATTCACTGTTTGATACATTTATGAATATGATGGAGGTGTCAAAGTAATGCCAAAGAATCCTAATATAAAAAAGGTTGTAGTTATCGGATCAGGTCCTATAGTCATCGGTCAGGCTGCTGAGTTTGATTACGCCGGAACACAGGCGTGCCGTTCTCTTAAGGAAGAGGGACTGTGCGTTGTTCTCATCAACTCAAACCCTGCAACCATCATGACAGATAAGGATATCGCAGATAAGGTATATATTGAGCCTCTTACAGTTGATGTTGTAAAGGCTATTATCGAGAAGGAGAAGCCGGACAGCCTTCTGCCGACACTCGGTGGTCAGGCAGCCCTCAACATCGCCATGGAGCTTGATGAGTCAGGTTTCTTAAGAGAGCATGACGTACTTCTCATAGGAACATCATCAACAACCATCAAGAAGGCCGAGGACAGACTTGAGTTCAAGAAGACTATGGAGAAGATCCATGAGCCTGTAGCGCCTTCGGAGGTCGTTACAACTGTACAGGGAGGTCTAAACTTTGTAAAGAAGATCGGATATCCTGTAGTTCTCCGTCCTGCTTATACACTTGGAGGTTCAGGTGGTGGTATCGCCAACAACGAGGAAGAGTTCAAGGAGATCCTCATGAATGGTCTGAGACTTTCACGTGTCGGACAGGTTCTTGTCGAGAGATGTATCGCCGGTTGGAAGGAGATCGAGTACGAGGTTATGCGTGATGCAAATGGTACATGTATAACTGTATGTAACATGGAGAACCTTGATCCTGTCGGAGTCCACACAGGAGATTCTATAGTAGTAGCTCCATCACAGACACTTGGAGATAAGGAATACCAGATGCTCAGAAGTTCAGCACTGAACATTATCTCAGAGCTCAACATCAAGGGTGGATGTAACGTTCAGTTCGCTCTGAACCCTAATTCATTTGAGTACTGTGTTATCGAGGTAAACCCAAGAGTTTCAAGATCATCAGCCCTTGCATCAAAGGCAACAGGATATCCTATCGCAAAGGTTTCAGCCAAGATCGCTCTTGGATACAATCTGGATGAGATCAAGAATGCTATTACAAAGAAGACATATGCCAGCTTTGAGCCGGCACTTGACTACGTGGTTGTCAAGATCCCTAGACTTCCATTTGATAAATTCATCGCCGCTGACCATGATCTGACAACACAGATGAAGGCAACCGGTGAGGTTATGAGTATCTGTACAAACTTTGAGGGTGCACTTATGAAGGCTCTCCGTTCACTGGAGCAGCATGTAGACAGTCTCTGGTCAAGCAGATACAAAGATATGACAGATGAGGAAGTTATAAAGCTCCTCGGACATGTAGATGACAGACGTATCTATGTCATAGCTGAGGCTATAAGACGTGGAATATCATACGATCAGATCTATGACATCACCAAGATTGACAGATGGTTCATAGACAAGATACACAACCTTGTAAAGGCTGAGAGAAAGATAATCGAGTCTAAGGGAGATATCTCCAAGGAGCTCATGAAGGAGATCAAGAGAGTAGAGTTCCCAGACAAGGTTATCGCAAGACTCACAGGCAAGACAGAGAAAGAGATCAGACAGATGCGTTACGACTACGGCGTAACAGCACATTTCAAGATGGTTGATACATGTGCAGCAGAGTTTGATGCCATGACTCCATACTACTATTCATGCTTTGATTCTCTGGAGAACGAGGTTGCAGAGGACAACTCAAGAAAGAAAGTCATGGTTCTTGGATCAGGTCCTATCAGAATCGGCCAGGGTATCGAGTTCGATTACTGCTCAGTCCACAGCACATGGGCATTCGAGAGAAAGGGTTATGAGACTATCATCGTCAACAACAACCCTGAGACAGTTAGTACAGACTTTGATATAGCAAACAAGCTTTACTTCGAGCCACTTACAGCTGAGGATGTTGAGGCAATCGTCAATCTTGAGCATCCGGACGGTGCTGTTG
>USSH01000170.1 GCA_900557435.1 uncultured Coprococcus sp.
TGGACAACGAGAAGTATCCGTGTTTGATTGCTAGCGACTGGCTTTATGATGCTATGTTGGAACTTCCAAAAACACAGAGAGAAACGTTGATTTTGGAGTTCTGGTATGGATATGGCGATCAGGAAATCGCAGCGTACTTTCACGTCACGCCTCGCACCATTTACAACTGGAGACAAAAAGCATTTACAGCAATCCGCAAGTATTATGAAAGGAATGGCGATGAAAGAAAATGACCTTACATATGAATTGATCTGTGCCGCAGTAAATGGGAAGAAAACTGCTTTGGAAGAAATTCTCCGCTTTTATGACGATTACATCAATGCATTGGCAACGGTAAAAGGGGAGGATGCACAAGGGAAAACATATCGATATATTGACGAAGATCTAAAATCCCGAATACAATTGAAGCTGATAAAAGCAATTCCTAAATGGAGAGGAACAGAAAAATGATAGAAACAGATTCATAAAAATACGTTACGATAGGAATGTCAATATTCTGGATTGCCGTGAGATAATGTATATACGAATCGAAAACCGTGTGACAAAGTATTACACAACGAAGAAGAATGACTCTGAAGATGGCGTGTTCTATGAATACAGACCGCTCAGCGAGATAATGGAAGATCTCCCGGGCAACTTTGTCAGATGCCACGCAGCAGCTATTGTAAATAAGGACTATGTTCAGAGCTACAATCACCAGCTCATCACCATGGCAGATGGCAGTAAGGTGAAGATTGGAAGAAGATACGGGGAGGCGATGTAGTGAGCGATATCAATTGTTTGCAGTTCACGAAATGAATTGTGAACTTAGAATAAATGATTTAATTAAGGAGGATTCAAAATTATGAAGAAGAGAATAAACAGATTGGTTGCGTTTGTGATGAGTGTGATAATTCTGATTACAGGTGTGTTTGTGCTGGATGTTGAGAAAGCAGAAGCAAATGTTACAGTAAAGCCGGTATCATATGAATATCTATATGTACCTTCATATGCGGCGATGAGCGGAAAGATGCTGTACTATGCGGTGGGAATGGATTACCAGGGCGGCCGTTTATATATGTACAACACAGCCACAAAGAAGCAAAAAAAAATATCTGATCTTAGATGCGCTGATCTTACAGTAACTAAGAATTATATATTCTGTACTGTGAATAAATATATAGGCTCGGACGGAATTGACAGGTTTATCTATAGAATGTCAAAGGATGGTAAGAAGGCCAAGGCACTTGCATATGGTTATAGTCCTGTGGTTGTAGGAAAGTATATTTATTACATAGGTGTCAAAAAAAGCAACATAAATGGAATGAAGAGTGAACGCTCAATTGGAATATACAGGATGGACGCAAACGGCGGACATAAGAAATGTGTTCTGAAGTTTAATGGCAAGACAAGCTGTGAAAAGCTTGTGGCAGGAAAAAACAGAGTGATCTTCAGTGGCTCCAGCTTATCAACCACATTTGCGCTGACCACAAGTGGAAAGCTTTCACGTATAACTCCTTCCACAAGAACAATGCGTATAAATACATACACAAGAACTACACCTACAGCAGTTAAACGGATGCCTATATCACATAACAAATATGGACTTATCTATATGGTAAAGGGCAGATCAATTGTGAAGTATAAGGGAACAGACAGTAGAAAGATATTTACTTTACCATCAAAATATGCAAATTATAGTGGAATCAATACAGTCATTGACTGTGGGAAATATTTATTTATAACAGCAAACTATCAGTATGCATTTGTTGTAAGTAAGAATGGAACCGGTGCAAAGAAGGTTGCAAATGTCATGATTGGATATTAACACAGAATATATGCTGTATGTGCGACATCTGTGATCGGATCTCGATATATACGGTGAACATATAAATTTTATGAGGCGGAGCGCTTATTCACGAATGTGGTAACTCTTATGCGCTCCGGAGACCTGCCCCGCCCGCTGTGCGAGTGGGGCGACACATATTAAAAGAGGAGGAATGTTTTATGATTAAAGAGGCATTGAAGAAATTCACGAAGAAGTTAGCGCTTGCGCTCTGTGTATCAGCGATGTGCATAGGCGGAGCTGTGGTATCTGCACAGGCGGCGGAGAGTGCTGAGGTACAGGATGACGACGCTGGAAGTGCGGAGATAGCCAGTGTGGATGAATTCCTTAATTTTGGGCAGGTGGTTAGCAAGAGCTTAGATGGGTATGACAGCTACATGTATGAGATTAGGCTGAGTAAATCTGGAAGAGTAAACTTGGCTTTTGAATCATATGATTCAAAATTTTATGTCAAATGGTATGATTCAGATGGGGATTATGAGTTCCAGTGGGGTATGGATTATAACAGCACACTTGGATTTGCTAAAGATGGGGCTTCTGTCGACTTGCTTCCTGGAACGTACTATATAAAAGTGCATAATTGTAGTTATGATAATGCCGGAACATACAAGATGAAGATTACATTTAAAAGTGCAGGGACAAATGAGAAGGAACCAAATAACGACTATAAAACGGCCATGCCAATAAAAACATCACAGCTTATAAAAGCGCAGCTTGCATATAATGACGATATGGATCTCTTTAAAATTAGGGTTACAACTGCTTCGAATGTGTACATAAAGGTTGCGTCAAGTCAGTTGGAAAGGGTTAAATTTGAGCTTTTTGATCAGAATGGTGATCGGCAGGATTATGAGTATATTGATGCTAATGATGTGGGAAATCTGAAAAACACATTGGAATATAAACTCGATGCAGGAATATATTATATAGGATTTGAAAGAAATGGTTATACAGGCACCTATTCCTTCAAGGTTGTATGCCCGGTAACTCTCGGCTCAAAGAACGTCACCCTCTCCAAGTCAAAATATGAATATGATGGAAATGTGAAGAGCCCATCTGTAATAGTAAAGAACAACAGTGGCAGGCGTCTTGTCAAGGGCAGAGATTATGATGTATATGCACAGAGCGGACGTAGAAATGTAGGTATCTACAAAGTTAAGGTTGTATTCAAGGGCAATTATAAGGGATCTGCAGTAAAGACACTTACCATCATCCCGGCGAGAACAACCATTACAGGAATTGCTAACAAGAACAATGGTATCAAGATTGCATGGAAGCAGAGAAAAGCTGGCAATGCCACAGGATATATTGTATACAGAAGCGTAAACGGCGGAGCTTATAAGGCAATAAAGGTAATTAGAAGCACCAGAACTACAGCTTTCACAGATACAGGAGCAAATAGCTGGTGGGATACATATTCATACAAGGTAGTTGTATACAAGAACCTTGGCGGAAAGATTTATAAGTCAGTTGGAAGCAATGGCAAGAGCATTTACAGATACTAGTGTTTGAACAGTGAAAAATACATAGCACGAAAACGGTTATTCATAAATGAATGTTTATGATTGAATCGGTGCAATATAAGAGATTGCAAGTATCCCGCCGGAATCGGCGGGATACTTGTCATTAAGGGAGAATTTACAGAGTAATTATTGTCCCAAAATACTCAATGAAGTGCGATATTTGTTAATGAATATTGATATATACAGTGAATACAGAAAATGATCTGTAAAATGTATGAAACAGGACAGTGTATATACGCAAGAGGAGGTATGAGTTATGAGGGATAGGAGAAAACATTATCAGAGAAAAGAAAATGAAGTAAAAAACAACCAAAAATTATCTAAAAAGGTTATGCGTATAGTGACGGCTGCATTGATTGTTTGGTGTTGCATTTTCGGCAGTGTCAATGGTTCAAACAGTGTAAAGACTGCTGAAGCTGCGGGAACATACAATGGCAATGTGGCGGCAAGCTACGGCTATATATATACGGACTCTACAGGTGGAGATAGCACAGATTCATATAACAAAAACTATCCGGCTTATTATGGACATGATTGTGCCAATTTTGTGTCACAGTGTCTTGTGGCGGGCGGACTGCAGACAGATGGTACATGGTATGTGGGTTCACGTGCATGGGTAAGAGCAGATTATCTTCTGGAGTGGTTTAGAGGAAAAGCTGAATATAGAAACCTGATAGTTCGTAACCCATCGCCTTCAGATGTCAGGAAGGGCGACCCATTATTTTATGTATGGGGAACCGAGGTTGCTGGAAAGGATCCTAACGATGTAGATCATGCAGGCATATGCACAGCTGTAAACGACTATGGAACGCCGCTGGTTTCAGCACATACCAATAATACTAGAAATTCTGCATCCTGGAGAATGGGAGCTGGAGCTGTGTATGTGGTTAAACTCCATGAGATTTCAAATTCAAATTCTGCAACGGGTGTGATGACAACTCCTACCATTTCAACTGACAGGGAGTGTTATGCAGTTGGAGAGACGATCAATATTACATGGCAAAAGACAAGCAGTCAGAGTGATTTTCTTCATTACTGGTTGATAATTTACAATACAGATACGGGAAAAGAATGTTTTGGAGGCGCAACAGGATCAAATGGTGATGTGAATGCCAATAGTTACGGATTTACGATTCCGGAACCGGGGCACTATCGTATAGATATATATGCAGTCCCGTATAACGACAAAGAGCATAGGCAGAAAGAATCCGTAAAGACCGTGTGTACATATGAATATGACCATGTAGATCTGGGAGCAGAATTTGATGCAAATATCATCAATACGGGAATCAATAAGCTTCTGACCGCAGACAGCAACGACAATGTTGTCATTAGAAGCTCGTCCGGAACATCTGATCAGCTGTGGCATTTTATAAGACAGGGAAATGGGTCATATGAAATCGTGAATAAGGCAAGCGGAAAGGCTCTGGATGATTGCAACTGGGGACAGACAAATGGAACCAATGTCGGGGTATACACAAGAAATAATACAACTGCACAGAAGTGGTTTGTCAGAGGAAATGCAGGTTCATATTTTATAAATGCATCCTGTGGCTCGGCGGTGCTTGATGTTGAGAGCAATCATTCAGCTGATGGTACAAATGTATGGTTATATGAGAGAAATGATACTGATGCTCAGAAATTTACAATAAGAAAAACATCGGGAGCACTTGGAAAGTGTGATATGACAGGAATGTCACGTATAAGAGGTGGATTCAAAGTATCTTGGAATACAGTATCTGGTGCGACAAAATATGGAATTCTACGCAAAAAAGCCGGTGACAATAAGTTTATATTGATAGCAACCGTATCTGGAGGAGATATAAATACATATAGAGACACAAGCTGCGTATCAGGCAATATTTACATTTATAAAGTCAGAGCTGTAAATCAGACAAATACAGGAACTTACGGAATGGGATATTACGGTTTATATCTTGACAGCCCAGACATATCTCTTGCGAAAACCACATCAAACAGTGTAACTATTTCATGGAATATTGTTGATGGAATAGAGGGTTATTATGTTTATCTCTATGATGATGAAAATAAAACAATGACAGAGATAAAGGATGTGGTAGGAAGAAAGGCAACTTCGTGTACAGTGACAGGATTGCAGCCAGAGACAACATATAAATTTGTAGTTAAAGCTTATGGTGCGTGCATATATAATAACCGAGCTTCGATTCATACAAGTTATAAAAGCAATGTATTGGAAGTAACTACACCTGCATACAATGGCCTTGTGAAGAGGAATGGAGCATATTACTATTATAAAAATGGCGTTATACAGAAAGGATATACAGGCCTAGTTCATCATACTGATGGCACCTGGTGCTATGTGAAAAAAGGAAGATGGCAGTCTAATTATAAAGGCATGGTGCGCCATATAAACGGTAAATGCTATTATGTAAATAAAGGCAGAAGGACATATAGTAATGGGCTTGTGAAACATACCGATGGAAATTGGTGGTATGTCAAAAAAGGTGAATGGCAGTCAAAATATAAAGGAATAGTCAGACAACCA
>USSH01000171.1 GCA_900557435.1 uncultured Coprococcus sp.
CTACGCATTTTACACCTGTTTTATGAAATTTTGCTTGGCTCTGAACAGTTACAAATAATGGAAGGCTGCCGCACCTTCTATTATTTTTTATGTATTAACCTATTGACATAGTAGGTAAATGGGAATATCCTATTTTTGCGAGTCAGATATTGACTTATTACGCCAAAAAATGGCGGATGAGGGTGATGACTGGAATGAACGTATATTTGCGGCAGGAGTGTGGTCACACTCATATGTAAGGAGGACATACAGATATGGTGATTTCTTCAAAGGGAGAATATGCCCTGAGGGTTATGGCGGATCTTGCCATAAACCACGACGGCAGATTTATTCCGTTAAAAGAAATAGTTCAGAAAGAGGAGCTGTCCCAGAAGTATCTGGAGAGTATAATGCGCATGCTGTCCAAGGCGAATCTGATAGAGGCAGCCAGTGGACATGGCGGAGGCTATAGACTCAAAAAGGCTCCTGATGAATATACATTGTGGGAGATACTTGAACTCACGGAAGGTGGGCTTGCGCCTGTGGCATGTATGAAGAACAGCACGATGACGTGTGACAGATCCGAGCAGTGTTACACTCTGCCGATATGGCGAGGGCTGGCTGAGCTGATACAAGATTATTTTAAAAGCAAGACTTTGGCTGATATAGCCAGAAATGTGGAATGAGCGGAGTAATACAATATAACAAGATGATCAAAGCTGGACAATTGAAACGTCATATATAGCAGTAAAAAGGCAATTGCCGAGCTGGATATAAAAGGAGGCAGACTGATGTCAGATAAAAAGTTATTGGAAGTTAAGAATTTACATGTTGATGTTGAGGATAAACAGATCCTTCACGGTGTGAACCTGGAGATCGGCAAGGGTGAGACACATGTACTCATGGGACCTAACGGAACCGGAAAGTCAACCCTTGGATATGCACTTATGGGCAATCCTAGATATACAGTCAGAGAGGGCGAGATATGGTTTGACGGCAAAAACATCACAGAGGAGGCTGTCAATGAGCGTGCAAAGGCAGGAATATTCCTCTCATTCCAGAATCCTCTTGAGGTGCCTGGTGTGACACTCAGCTCATTTATAAGGAATGCCCTTGAGCAGAAGACCGGCAAGAGAATCCGTCTCTGGGAATTCAAGAAAGAATTAAAAAAGGCAATGGAAGTTCTTGATATGGATGAGTCATATGCGGAAAGAGACCTTAATGTGGGATTTTCAGGTGGTGAGAAGAAGAAGGCTGAGATACTCCAGCTTCTGATGCTCAAGCCGTCACTGGCGATCCTTGACGAGACAGATTCAGGACTTGATGTTGATGCAGTCCGTACAGTATCAGCAGGTATCGAGGAATACCAGAAGAACTGCAAGGGAAGTCTGCTTATCATCACACACAGCACCAAGATCCTTGAGTCGCTCACCGTTGACTACACACATGTCATGGTTGAGGGCAAGATCATAGAGACTGGTGATGCATCACTTGTGGACAAGATCAACGAGTCTGGATTTGCAGAGTATGAGGCTAAGTAGAGGAAGCACGCTGATGTGCGCGCAGGTCAACAAACTATGTTTGATGACATATAATGAAAGGATATAGAAGATGAAGGAAAAGACATATGTAGAGGACATAGACAGAAATATATATGACTTCAAGTATGACGACAAGGATGCCTACAAGCTTAAAGCTGGTCTCACACCTGAGATAGTTGAGCAGCTTTCAAAGGAGAAGCATGATCCGGCATGGATGCAGAATTTCAGACTTGAGTCTTTACAGATATACAACAATATGCAGGTGCCTGACTGGGGTCCATCCATCGAGGGGCTGGATATTGACAATATAGTTACTTACGTAAGACCAAATACCAAGATGAAGGGCAGTTGGGATGAGGTTCCTGAGGATATCAAGGATACATTTGAGAGACTTGGAATCCCTCAGGCTGAGAGAAAATCCCTTGCGGGAGTTGGCGCACAGTACGATTCAGAGCTCGTATACCACAATGTCCGTCAGGAGGTTGCGGATATGGGAGTTGTGTACACTGATATGGAGAGTGCACTCACAGGTGAGTATGCAGACATGGTGCAGAAGCATTTCATGAAGCTTGTCACCCCTCATGATCACAAATTTGCAGCGCTTCACGGAGCTGTGTGGTCAGGCGGTTCATTTGTATATGTGCCACCTGGAGTAAAGGTTGAGATCCCACTTCAGTCGTATTTCAGACTTAATGCAGCGGGCGCAGGTCAGTTCGAGCACACACTCATCATCGTCGATGAGGGGGCAGACCTCCACTTTATAGAGGGCTGTTCAGCGCCGAAGTATAATGTGGCGAACCTTCACGCAGGTTGTGTGGAGTTGTTTGTCGGCAAGAACGCAAAGCTCAGATATTCAACCATAGAGAACTGGTCCAAGAACATGTACAACCTGAACACCAAGAGAGCCCGCGTTGAAGAGGGTGGAACCATCGAGTGGGTATCGGGTTCATTTGGATCACATGTGTCATACCTTTACCCGATGAGCGTGCTCAAAGGAAAGGGTGCCAAGATGGAGTTCACCGGAGTTACATTTGCCGGTAAGGGACAGAACCTTGACACAGGAGCGAAGGTAGTTCATGCGGCACCTGACACAAGCTCATATATCAACACAAAGTCTATCTCGAAGGATGGCGGTATAAGTACATTCCGTTCGTCTGTTGTAGTTACTAAGGAGGCAGAGAACTCCAAGGCGGCGGTATCATGCCAGTCGCTTATGCTCGATTCGATATCACGTTCGGACACAATACCGGCCATGGATATCAGAACCAAGAAGGTCAATGTGGGACATGAGGCACAGATAGGAAGCATCAGTGACGAGGCTGTGTTCTACCTGATGTCCAGAGGAATGAGTGAAGAAGACGCGAGAGCATGTATCGTCAGTGGATTTGCAGACAACGTATCGAAGGAGCTGCCGCTCGAGTATGCTCTTGAGATGAACAACCTCATCCGTCTTGAGATGAAGGGCAGCATAGGTTAAGGAGGTTCGTGACATGGAGAACAATAACGAGATGAAGATCAACAAGCTCCCGGCAAAGACATGGTACTGGCTTCGCATGAACGACACAGCACTTAACTGGAATCCGGACATGGCGGGATGCAGTGTGAAGATAGATGGCGGAAAGAAAACTGACAAGCAGGCTTCTGATTTCGATGGAATAGAGACTGGTGCAGGAAGAGATGCAGACGTGCTCTTTGCGCAGCAGGCTGCAGGCGGTGTACTTGTTGCGGACGAGACCAATAAAGGACAGACAGTGCATGTGCTGATAAATGGAACCGGGGCAAATGGCAGCAGCGGTTATGTGAATGTTCAGGCAGACGCTGGTTCGGACATGACGGTCATAGAGACATTTGGCGAGAATGCAGAGGGCGGCAGCCTGGCATTCCGTACACGCTTTAATATAGAGAAGGATGCACATATACGTCTTGTGCAGATATTTATGCAGGATGAGAACACAACAATACTCAACGATGTGGGAAGTGAGTGCGCGGAGAATGGACAGTTTGACGTGCTGCAGATATTCATCGGCAAGGGCAATCTGTACAACGGCGTGAGAACAGAACTTATTGGCAAGCATGCATCAACCAACATGGATATAGGTTATCTTGGACAGAAGAAACAGATAATAGATATCAACCTTGTGGTTAACCATATAGGCAAGAAGACCAACTGCAGCATACAGGTGGATGGAACACTTAAGGATGCTGCTGAGAAGATATTCAGAGGTTCGATAGATTTCAAGACAGGTTCATCGGGTTCGAAGGGTGCTGAGACAGAGAATGTACTGCTTCTCGGTGATGATGTGGTGAACAAAACTATACCACTCATCCTCTGTGCAGAGGAGAATGTTGAGGGCTCACATGGAGCGACCATCGGTGAGCTTGATGAGGATACATTGTTCTATTTCGCATCAAGGGGAATCGATATGGAGACAGCTGAGGACATGATGACCAAGGGCAAGATGGAGGTCCTCTACCGCAAGATCCAGGACGAGAACACAGAGAAGCTGGTGGAGAAGCAGCTTGCGGAGGTAATGGAATATGACAGACAGGAATTATAGAGAGGATTTTCCTCTACTGAGGAATAACGATACAGCGTATATAGACAATGCAGCCACAGCGCAGAAACCACAGGTGGTCATAGACGCTGAGAGAGAGTTTTACGAGAAGAGTAATGCGAATCCGCTCAGAGGTTTCTATCCACTCAGTCTTGAGGCTACAGAGAAGTATGAGAGTGCCAGAAAGGTTGTGAGAGATTTCATCCATGCGGATTCCGAGAAGGAAATAATCTTCACAAGGAACACCACGGAGAGCCTTAATCTTGTGGCATACAGCTATGCACTTAACAACCTGAAAGCCGGCGACGAGATAGCGGTCACCATCATGGAGCACCACAGCAATATGCTTCCATGGCAGATGGCAGCCAGAGTCACAGGCGCAACTCTCAGATATCTCGACTGTGAGAAGGATGGAACGTTGACTGACGAGACCATCAATGCCGGCATCAACGAGCACACAAAATTGCTTGCAGTGGGACATGTGTCAAATGTCCTTGGCTGCGTGAATCCGGTCAGAAAGATGGCTGACAGGGCGCACAGCTTTGGCGCGGTTGTCGTAGTTGACGGTGCGCAGAGCACACCGCATATGACTATAGATGTGCATGAGCTTGGCGCTGATTTCTTTGCATTTTCAGGTCATAAGCTGATGGGACCTATGGGAATAGGCGTGTTATACGGAAGACAGGAGCTGCTTGACGCTATGCCACCATTTATGTCAGGCGGAGAGATGATAGATTCGGTTTCAAGGGATGGCGCTGTATATGCTGAACTTCCACACAAGTTTGAGGCTGGTACGGTAAATGCAGCAGGCGCTGTGGGACTTGCTGCCGCAATAGGATACATCAAAGAGATTGGATTTGACTATATAGAAAAGAGAGAGTTAGAGCTTACCACCCGTGCCATGGAGGGACTTGCAAAGCTTCCTCATGTGCATGTGATCGGCTCAGATAAGCCAGAGAATCACACAGGAATAGTGGCGTTCACAATAGACAATGTACACCCGCATGATGTCAGCGAGATCATGGCTGCGGATGGAATAGATGTGAGAGCAGGACATCACTGCGCACAGCCGCTGCTCGTACACCTCGGCGTGTACAATACGACAAGGGCAAGCTTTATGTTCTACAATACGGATGAAGAAGTTGATGCATTTGTGGAGAGTGTTGCAAATGTGAGAAGGAGAATGGGATATGCAGAATAATATTCAGAACAGGAATTTTTATAATGAGATCCTTACAGAGCACAATATGCGTCCTGAATTCAAATATGATCTTCCAGCGGCAAATGTAGTTCTGGAGGGAGTTAATCCAAACTGCGGTGATGACATCTGGCTCAAGCTCAAGGTTGAGAATGGAGTCATCGAGGACGGATCATTTGTGGGAGACGGATGCGCCATATCGCAGGCATCGGCAGATATAATGCTTGGAATGATCATTGGAAAGACTAAGGAAGAGGCCTTGGAGCTTGGACAGCTCTTCCTTAAGATGATACAGGGTGAGGCGACAGATGAGGAGATAGACAAGCTTGAGGAGGCATCAGCGCTCAAGGATATAGCGCATATGCCGGCAAGGGTAAAGTGTGCGGTCCTCGGATGGCACACCCTTGAAGAAGCGCTGAAGAAGGCAGAGTAGAATTTCTTTATCTGCATCTTAACTATAGGCATGATATACTTCACTTGAATGTGTGAAAGCGGGCGCCGCTGGTAGAATCTATGTCGTTTGTGACATAAGGTGTACTGGTGGCGCTTTCTTTAAAATAATCCAAAGGGATTGAT
>USSH01000172.1 GCA_900557435.1 uncultured Coprococcus sp.
GTGACCTTCGACCGGGAACCTGATTTGGATAATGCCAACGTAGGGATGCCTGACAGTTCATGATCAGTATTCGATTCTCAATAATTGATAAATTATATCGAACACACAGATCATGCCCGGTGCACAGCCGGATATATCTATATTACATTCAGACGCAATATCGTCTACCAACGAAGATATTATTGGAGTTACCGAATCAGTCACAATGGAATTTCACTAGGGAAATCCATCAACGAGGTCACTGATCCCGGGACTCCATTTTTTTGTGCAAAATCTGGTCAAATAATCATTGGAGGAAGGACTATGGTAACAGTAAACGGAAAAGAAAAGGATGTCGCAGGGAAAAATCTATCGGCATTTCTCGAAGAAGAACACTACAAGCCTGTCCGGGTTGTGGTTGAAATCAACGAAGAGATCATACCAAGGGAAAATTACGGAGATATCACCCTGCGTGATGGCGATCTGGTAGAAGTCGTCAGTTTTATGGGGGGCGGCGCATAACACCAGGCAGATCAGCTTATTATTGCAGTCCGACGTGACTGCCCACTAAAGAACCAGCTTAATATCCAAGGAGGAATAACAAAATGTGTAATGACAAACTTATAATCGGAGGACACGAATTTAACTCAAGATTCATTCTCGGATCAGGAAAATACTCCATGAAACTCATCGAGTCAGCAATTAAAGATGCCGGAGCAGAGATAATAACACTCGCCGTACGACGTGCAAATACACGCGAGGAGGAAAATATCATAGACTTCATTCCAGAGGGAGTGACTCTTCTGCCTAATACCAGCGGCGCAAGAAACGCTGAGGAAGCTGTGCGTATTGCCAGACTTGCCAGAGCCCTTGGTTGCGGAGATTTTGTCAAGGTTGAGATAATGCGCGACAGTAAATACCTTCTTCCTGACAACCAGGAGACAATCAAAGCAACTGAAGCGCTTGCAAACGAAGGCTTTATCGTACTGCCTTACATGTATCCTGACCTGAACACTGCAAGAGACCTGGTAAACGCCGGTGCAGCCGCGGTTATGCCGCTCGCTTCCCCTATTGGTTCCAACAAAGGATTGGCAACAAAGGACTTTATACAGATTCTCATAGATGAGATCGAACTTCCTATTATAGTTGATGCAGGCATCGGAAGACCTTCCCAGGCGTGTGAAGCCATGGAGATGGGAGCGTCAGCCATCATGGCCAACACTGCACTTGCGACGGCCGGAGATCTTCCACTCATGGCTTCCGCATTCAAGGATGCCATAAACGCCGGCCGAAAGGCTTACCTAGCAGGACTTGGACGAGTTCTTACAAGAGGTGCATCCGCATCAGATCCACTGACCGGATTTCTGCACGACTAAGGGAGGCAATATATACATGGAAAACAACACACCAACCAATAATCGAGAAATACATGACATGAAAATAGATGATATCGGAACAGACGATAAAAAGACAAATAATGAAATAACCCCAAGCGAACATACCAGCCACGAGCAATCGGCTGGAAATGATTTTCTGATCGACTCAGAATATCTCTCCCCTGAGGTCCTTGCAATAAAGCATCGTCTTGAAACTGATCCCACATCGAGAAAAAACCATATGGAATACCTGCCCGGCATGGAAGTCATAAACTCTGACGTTCGTTCAAAAGTCATGGAACATATGAACAGCTTTGATTACAGCAAGTACACAGGCAGGGATGTGATGAAAGCTCTCGAACACGAAACATGCAGCATAGATGACTTTAAAGCACTTCTCTCTCCCGCCGCCGAACCATTTCTTGAGATGATGGCGCAGCGCGCAAGCCGCGAGACAAGCAGGCACTTCGGCAACACGGTCTACATGTTCACGCCGCTCTACATAGCCAACTACTGTGAGAACTATTGTGTGTACTGTGGATTCAATTGTTACAACCACATCAATCGTATGAAGCTGTCCGCAGAGCAGATTGAAAAAGAAATGAAGATCATTGCAGACAGTGGCATGGAAGAGATTCTTATTTTAACAGGTGAAAGCCGCAGCCAGAGTGATGTAACCTATATAGGTGAGGCCTGCAAGCTGGCGAGAAAGTACTTCCGCATGGTTGGACTTGAAATATATCCTGTCAATACGGAAGAATACCATTATCTGCACGAGTGCGGTGCCGACTACGTGACTGTGTTCCAGGAGACATACGATGCTGACAAATACGAAACGCTCCATCTTATGGGGCATAAAAGAGTCTGGCCGTACAGATTCGATGCGCAGGAACGCGCACTTATGGGAGGCATGCGAGGAGTTGCATTCTCCGCGCTCCTCGGTCTGTCAGATTTCAGAAAAGACGCTCTGGCTACAGCACTGCATGCATACTATCTACAAAGGAAATATCCTCATGCTGAGATGTCGCTGTCCTGCCCAAGGCTTAGGCCCATCATCAACAATGAGAAGATCAACCCTCTGGATGTTCACGAAAAACAGCTTTGCCAGATCCTGTGTGCATACAGGATTTTCCTGCCATATGTTGGAATAACAGTATCATCAAGGGAGAGCGCAGATTTCAGAAATGGAATTGTCAAAATCGCAGCCACCAAGGTGTCCGCAGGAGTGTCCACGGGTATAGGCGACCACGAAAGCAAATACAGTGGCAAGAAAGCCGACACAGAACAGGGCGATGAACAGTTTGAGATAAATGATAACAGAAGTCTGGAGCACATGTATTCCGACATAGAGGATGAAGGACTGCAGCCGGTTCTGAATGATTATCTGTATGTATAATCCGTATTTTCTTTAAACAGTTCTAGATTGGCAAAAACCATTTTACCTGTTTTACAAGTATATTTATAAAACTACTCATACACGGGATTTTATGAAAGGAATTTAATTTAAAATGTATAAATTTGATCCGACACTATATTTTATCACCGACAGCACCGGCCTGTCTGAAGATGTTTTTTTAAGCCGTGTAACTATGGCTCTGGACGGAGGCGCCACTATGATCCAGCTCAGAGAAAAGGACCGCACCACAAGAGAATACATCAAACTTGCCGAAAAGGTGCATACAATCGCTCAGAGTCATCACATCCCACTCATCATCGACGACCGTGTCGATGTAGCTCTTGCCACTGGCGCCGAGGGCGTCCACGTAGGACAGACTGATATGCCGGTCTCCATTGCAAGAAAGCTCATGGGTGATGACCGCATAGTCGGAGCTACCACCAAAACCGTAGCCCAGGCACTGGAAGCATACGAACAGGGAGCCGATTATCTGGGGGTCGGCGCTATCTACCCTACAACTACCAAGGTCAAAACCGTACTCACTTCAACTGATACCCTGAGAGATATATGTGCATCTGTCCCCATTCCTGTAAATGCGATCGGAGGACTGAACTCTTCCAACCTGGATGTTCTCTCAGGTATTCCGATAGCCGGAATATGTGTGGTATCGGCAATCATGAAGGCTGAAGATCCTTATTCTGCTGCTAAAAAGCTATTAGAGCTTTCCATTGAAATGCAGAAAATGCTTAAATAAAGCGATGGCTATATGAACAACTAAATTTCTACATATTTCATATGCTCACATAACTAAAAAGCGTATGGGTACTTATTCACCCATACGCTTTTATCTTGATCATCTTCTACGCATTTTACACAACTAAACTTATCAGCACCATCATAATTCATAGCATAGTTCTTATCATAGTTCTTATCATAGTTCTTATCACAGTTATATCGCTCAATCTGTTTTATTTCACGATCTTAAACGTTCTAACAATAGTGCCCGAATATCTGCCCTTAAGCTTTATTGTCACCTTGTAGCTTCCAACCTTTGTCCTGGCACTCGGATAGGTCACTGTATAATACTTTGCAGCTATCTTCTGACCATTGCTGTCTTTCACAGTAACTGATGGTGTCTTGGCCTTGCCATCATACTTATAGCTTGTAGCCGACAGACTCACACTCTTTACAGATTTTATTGTAATGTATCTCTTATTGCCACATAATTTGCACGTGTGAAGTACTTTTCCATCTGCCTTTGTTGTCGCATATTTCACAACCTTGCCCGAATATGAATGACGGCACTTTCCAGATACTGTCACGGTAAATGATGCCGACTTTGCCCCTATCTTTGCAGTGATCTTCGTCGTTCCCTTCTTGAGACCTGTCACAACTCCTGACTGACTTACGCTGGCAACAGCCGGATTAGATGATGTCCACTTCACACTTGATGTAACTTTATATGATGATTTTGAATAATTCCCAAGCAGTACTCTCAGTGCATATGCGGACTTCTGTGCACGATCTATCGTCTTCAATCCCGTCACCTTGAGTGAAGTTATATTCTTCATGCTCACTTCCACTGTGGCGCTGCATTTTCCCGTTGCTTTTGCCACTTTCTCCGACTGAGTTCCAGCTCCCATGAACTGGGCAACTGTCGTATTGTAGAATGACGCTGAGTCATTGAGAAATGCACCTATTCCCACATATCTGTTATTCGGATCTATCATCGATGTGTAGTGGCCAGTCACAGCGTTCTTGGTTCCTGCCACATAATCCGCCTTCTCGCTTGCCCACTGGTCAATAGCCATCGTCATCCCCTCTGACCAGTTCCATGCTATAACCTCGGACGTAACCCATCCACTTCCCGGATATTTGAAACTAAACACCGACTTACCATTTAATCGCTGGTGATACATTGTAATGCTGGACTCAGCAGCCCTGATACGTGCTATCTTCTCAAGCCCTGCAGACCACTTTATAGGAACATAATCCTTAAGTGTCAGTTTTTTACCGTTCATCTTGATTCCCTGCTTACACGCCTCGTATCGAAGCTGGTTAATCTTCTTAACTGCTGCTGCAGCTCCCGATACATACTGTCCTTCCATGGCTATAAACACACACCCTGAAGATGGTTTCGATACATCAGCCGGAATAGTTGCAGCCTGAGCCGTGTTGACATCAACCGGTATCAGTGACAAGAGCATCGTCAGCCCCAACACAGCTGTGATAATCCTGCCAAATACTTTTTTCTTTCGTACTCCCATACTTTTCCCTCTCCTTTAAGTATATTTTCTTTATTATACACTATATGGGAGCATATTTCATCAATATCTATGCAATGCTTTCGCTACAGATATCGCTATAACAAATTCCAACACTGTAGTTACCACATATATCGCTATACATATAGCCACCTTTTTGCCAGAAGACAGTTTCTTGTTATTCGCAATCGTCGTAGTTATGGTTGCCATGGTCGCATTGATCAATGCACCTACCGCACCGCCAAGCACCGCAAAAATATTTATAATATACAACACATAGAACACAACGACCCAGCCCGGCAGCTTTGGCTCCTGGTACTGTTGTCCTGTGCTCATATCTATTCCATCCATCAAAAGCACAACTCCGTCTATCTGGCCTATCACCAATGTCAGTTCCTTTCCAGCCAGCGGCACAGTATAACTCATTCTTGAAGGAATAAACTTTCTCTTGTATTCCAGCGACCTGAGCTTGAACGCTTCACCGCCATTGATATACACACTGCCCTTCATATACTCCACTAGATACACAACTCCATTTATCTGGACATTCCAACTGTATCTCTCCACTTTTGCCATAAATTTGTCCCTCCTATAAAATAAAATTAGCAATAAGTAAATTATAGAAAAAAAATATTATCCTACAAGCTATTTATGGTTGCAAGTCTCGCAACCGGCAGTTGCAAGCCTTGATTTTATTGACTTTCTCCTGTTTTCGAGCTTTCATTAACTATCAAATCACTATTCATGTGCTCATTCTTTATATGATCTCTGCAGATGCAAAAAACCCCACACCGTACGAAATATCTCTAAGATATATCATAACAGTGTG
>USSH01000173.1 GCA_900557435.1 uncultured Coprococcus sp.
CTGCTTTCAATATCCATACCTCCATGCTCTTTCACCCATTATATATACAAAACGGTTGTAATGCAAACTCCCTATGAGAACGGAGGTGGGGACGGAGGTACCTGTCCCCTTTTGAGAGGTGCCTGGGGGACGGAGGTACCTGTCCCCTCCGTCCCCGTAGTGGTTTTATATGTAGTATTCACACCATTTGCTGTCAGCTGCAAGAGTACAGCTGTCGCGTTTCACCAGGCTGCACTGCATCTCTATTCTGGCTATCCCTCTATGCCCGCCCTTCAGTCTGTCCAGCAGAAGATTGAGAGCAAAATGTCCCATGTCTGACTTGGATATCTCGACTGTTGTGAGCATCGGTTTGGTGTATTGCGCCTCCTCTATACCATCACTTGATATGATCGATGGGGAGTAATATCTGTTCCTGCGTTTATTAAGATACTTCAGCATTCCTATAGCGGTTATGTCGTTGGCGCAGTATATTCCGGTTGGACTTTTGTCCATCTCCATGATCCGTTTCATCGCCTCAAATCCATCAGTCTCACTGAGCTTGGTGTTTATTATGAAATCCGTGTCTATATCAAGGCCATGTTCTCCGAGCGTCTCAAGGAATCCTTTGTATCTCGCCTCATTGCCGCATCTGCCCACGTAACCGATGTTCTCATGCCCCAAGGAGATGAGATATTCCACCGCGGTTCTCGCAATTTTTGCTCCATTACATATGACCTCATCCACCTCGCCCGTGGCTGCATCTCTGTTTACATAAACTGTACTTTTATAATTTTGGCTGAGCTTTCTGAGAGCCAGGTGGCTGCATCTTCCGATCACCACCAGTCCATCGCCCTTTACATCAGACTCATCCATCATCTTTTTTATCACTGAATCAATATTCTCATATTTGCATCTTCTGTCATCGGAAAATACAGATTTGTACCAGACCTTTGAAAGTATGCAGCCGTTCTTGTGTATCTCGCTCTCGACAACCCTGAGCAGCTCTGAGAAAAACGGATCAGCCGTAGCCGAGTCCATCCTCGTCATAAGTACGTTTATATAATATGTTTTTTCCTGATCCGGCTGCCCACCAGTCTTCAGACGCCTAGCCGCCTCATTTGGAACGTAGTTGAGTTTCATAGCCATATTCCAGATCCGATCCCTGAGTTCAGGGTCAGAACATTTATATTCAGGGTTGTTTAGTACCCTAGAAACCGTAGATACTGACACACCCACATTCTGGGCTATCTCTTTTATTGATGCCATAGAACCTCTCCTCTCCGTTCTTTTTTGTAGTATTTTACGCTATCGTGTATTTATCATATTATTTATATATATTTACTATGATATAAGTTATTACTCTGGATGATACTCCAGCAACCTTATCATGTCAAGATGGTCAAGATACATCCATATAATATTGCCGTCCAATCAAGCTCCCTCACATAATTGCTTCCGTTCTTATCATCTTACAGTTTCATCTAAAGTATATTTATATGATTACACTCTCTGTATTTTTGATCGCCTCGTTGATCTCGGTTCTGACATCCCCATGTTCTCTTCCTGTCAGGAACATCTTCTGAACAAATACAGCTACTTCTTCACCTTCCGTCATAAGCGGCTGTCCAAGCTGTCTGTGCGCCACGATATCCACACCATTAACACGGATTACCAACTCCGTCATACTGCCCCTGAATGACACACGTTTTACAATTCCTTTTTCCGTGGACACGGGATACGGGATAACCTCGCCTTTTTTGTATACATTTACAAACTCAGGTCGGACAATTGCCCTGCCTCCCCATTCCGCACTTCCAAATCCTTTGAATCCGGTATATTCGTCAAGGATCGTAGGCCGCCCAAGGAACTGTGCCACAAATTCTGTCTTCGGATTGTTGTATATATCAACCGGTGTTCCGATCTGTTCTATTCTCCCGTGATTGGTTATGATGATCTCATCCGCAACCTCCACCGCCTCGTCCTGATCATGCGTCACAAATATACTTGTGATACCCACCTGATTTATCAGTTCCCGGAGCCATGCACGAAGTTCCTTCCTGACTTTGGCATCTATCGCAGCAAATGGCTCATCCAGGAGCAGCAGCTGCGGGCTGGTTGCAAGTGCCCTGGCAAATGCAACTCTCTGTCTTTGTCCGCCCGACAACTGTCTCGGATATCTCTTCTCGAGACCTTTTAATCCAACAAGCTCTATGAGTTCATCCACCCGGTTTTTGATGTCCGATTTTGCAAACTTCTGTATCTTCATTCCAAATGCTATATTGTCATACACGGTCTTGTACCTGAAAAGTGCGTAGTTCTGAAATACAAATCCTATCTTTCTCCCGCTGGCAGGCACATCATTTACCAGTGTTCCATCTATATATATGTCTCCGGAGTCTGCATGCTCCAGACCTGCGAGCATACGGAGTATAGTAGTTTTACCACTTCCGCTTGGCCCCAGAAGGCCTACAAGTTTTCCTTTTTCTATGGAGAAGCTGACGTTGTCAGATGCCTTGAAATCTCCAAAATGTTTATTTATATCTTTAAGTTCCACATACGCATTTGTCTGCATAACTACACCTCTCCTTCCTTTTTTCCTCTATATTCGAGTATGTTTCTGAGCACCAGTATGATGACCGCCATAACCACAAGTATCGATGACATTGCAAATGCACCTGTGAAGTCAAATGCCTGATACAACAGTTCTATGTACAGCGGCATAGTGTTTGTGAGCCCTCTGAGGTGTCCCGAAAGGACAGACACTGCTCCAAACTCTCCCATTGCTCTGGCGGAGCAAAGCACTATTCCGTAGAGCAGCGCCCATTTGATGTGCGGAAATGTTATCTGTGTAAATATCTGAAATCCATTTGCCCCCATCATGGCTGCTGCCTCCTCCTCATCGCTGCCGGCGGCCGTGAGCACCGGTATGATCTCCCTCGATATAAACGGAAATGTGACAAATATAGTCGCAAGGACTATTCCGGGTACTGCAAATATGACCTGCACTCCGGCTTTCTCAAGATATGGATACAGAAAACTCTGCCTTCCAAATGTGAGCACAAATATCAGTCCGGCTATGATAGGTGATATAGCAAGTGGCAGATCGATCAGTGTTGATATGACTTTCTTGCCCCTAAAAGTGAATTTCGTTATTATCCACGCCGCAAACACTCCAAATATGGTATTGACCACCACCGTTATAGCCACAACCTCAAGGGTAAGCAATATGGATTTTACAGCATAAGTGTCTGACACCGCTTTGGCATAAGCATTCCATCCATCTCTTATCGCCGTGACGATCACGTATACAAGAGGAAGCACCAGCAATACCACAAGGAACACAGCACACAGGCCTATGAGCAGCCATTTGACTATTCCTCTGTCATTTCTCAGGGATAATTCCACTGGATCTTTCTTGTTTTTATGCTTATTCAAATGTTTGTTCATGATGCGCTCCTCCTTGTGAATCAATCTATGCCACTAACTATTCTAGACGTCCTGCTCTGTATGAACGCATTTGCAAGAAGTATCACAAATGCAATGGCCAACATGACAAGTGCTATAGATGTCGCACTGGCATAGTCGTACTCCTGTAGCTCCGACATGATGAGAAGAGGTGTTATCTCTGTCTCATATGGTGTGTTGCCTGCAATAAACACCACACTTCCGTACTCGCCGAGACTTCTCGCAAATGCCATGGTGAACCCCGCCACCAGTGCCGGAAAAACCTCCGGCATGATCACTCTCCAAAATATCTGAATGTGGGATGCCCCGAATATTGATGCAGCCTCCTCGTACTCACTGTCTATTTTCTCAAGCACAGGCTGGACACTTCTCACAACGAACGGTATCCCGATAAATACCAGTGCCACAGTGATACCAACCCGAGTATAGGCTATGTCTATTCCAATTTTTGCAAACACTCCGCCTATCCAGCCATTTTTGACTGTCAAATGTGTAAGGGCAATTCCTGCAACCGCCGTTGGAAGTGCAAATGGCAGTTCTATGATACCGTCCATTATCCTTTTTCCCGGAAATTTATATCTGACCAGCACCCACGCAAGCACCAGTCCCATGACGGCATTTATGAGTGATGCGATAAGTGCAGTAAGGATACTAACCTTGTAGCTGGACAACACCCTCGGTCTTGTGATCGTTTCCCAGAATTCCGCAAATGTCAATTTTGACGAGAACACTACAAGGGAGCACAGGGGGATGATGACTATCAGTCCCAGAACCGCCATCACTATACCAAACGACAATCCAAATCCCGGTATTATGCTTTTTTGTCTTTTCTTTAATTTCATGTTATATCATCCTCCCGTAATATCTCTCTTATATATTTGAAACATGTGTAATCACCAATGTTTCCAGAACAACGTTGTTTGATCCATGTGAAATGGCTGCTACTTCACCTCATATATCGAGTCAAACACGCCGCCATCTTGAAAATGTTTCTTGCCAGTCTCTGTCCAGCTGCCAAAGTGACTGATGTTTGTGAGGTCTACATTTGTGATTATCCATTTTCCGTCCTTTGGAAGTTCTGTTATCGTATTGCTGTCTCCGGCATACTTGAACTGTTTCAATATCTCTTCATTTGACGGACGATAGTACCACTCTGCTTCAAGTTTCTGAGCCTCATCTGAATAAAGATAGTTCAGATACTCAGTCGCCACGTCTCTTGTTCCCCTCTTGTCTACAACCTCGTCAACCACGGCAACCGTTGGCTGGCACAGTATGGAAACCGACGGAACAACTATCTCGTACTCACCCGGATGCTCATCCAACGAAAGAAATGCTTCATTTTCCCATGCAAGGAGCACATCGCCCTGACCGTTTTCCACAAATGTTGTTGTTGCACCTCTCGCACCCGAATCAAGAACCAGAACGTTCTCGTAAAGTTTTTTCATGCTCTTCTCTATCTCGTCCTCAGACTCACCCTGGCTTTCAAAATAGTACCATGCTGCAAGATAATTCCATCTCGCACCTCCTGAGGTCTTCGGGTTCGGTGTTATGACTCCGACATCATCCTTGAGGAGATCGTCCCAGTCCTGAATGTTCTTTGGATTTCCCTTCCTGACAAGGAACACTATTGTCGATGTGTAAGGTGAACTGTCGAGTGGGAACTCGCTTGTGTATCCCTCTTCTATAAGTCCTGCATCCTTAACCGCGTCCACATCGCCCTCAAGTGCCAGTGTGACTACATCCGCCTGGAGACCATTTGCAACCTCTAGCGCCTGCTTTCCGGAACCACCATGTGACTGAACCACCGATACGTCCTGTCCCTTCTCCGTCTTCCAATGTGTTGCAAATAATTCGTTGTACGCTGCATACAGTTCTCTGGTAGGATCGTATGACACATTCGTTATCTCCACACGCTTTGCTGTGTCCGTCTGTGCTGATGTATCGCCTGTACCACCGCCAGATCCGCATCCTGCAAGAACTCCTAATCCAAGTGCTGTTGCTGTCAGTAAAGTTATAATTTTCTTTCTCATGTCTTCTTCCTCTCTTTCTTTTTGTTTTCCCCGTTTTCCTATCGGGTATGTATGCAATATAAACGCATATTCCTGCAATTTCAAAAACTGTATGTGAAAACGTTATCACATCGGATTTTCCGTATGATTTTTTATGCTATATTCTGCTTTTTTTCCTGTTGTATCTGAATCTTATCTCGGAAATTTTATTGTATTGAGAAAACGTTATCACCGCATATATCAAGGCCGTATCGGCTGATTTTAAGTTTTATCCTTACACTCCCCCCTACTTCTGGGGGGACGGAGGTGCCTGTCCCCTTTTGAGAGGCTCCTGGGGGGACGGAGGTACCTGTCCCCTCCGTCCCC
>USSH01000174.1 GCA_900557435.1 uncultured Coprococcus sp.
CAATAACACTGTTCCGGAATTTACAAGAGCATGCAGTATACTTGCTGAGTACGGAACATATCAGAAGCTCACGTATGCTATGCCTGCTCATTTCAAGGAGCATTTCACAGTGATCATGAGTGAGGATGCACTCCAGACTATGTCTGCGCTGTAATATCTGATAACTTTAACAGACATAAAAAACCTCAACAGATCTGTTATCTGTTGAGGTTTTCTTTACCCAGTTTTTATGTTTCTCTATCTCTATTCCAAGATATATTCATCATATATCAATGTCATCATTCTCTATGACTGCCATCGGATTCCTGTAGAAGAGTTCCTTCATATAGTCCTCACCGAACTTTCTCTCTATGTACTCGGCACACTCCCTGAGAAAAGGTGCCTTATCTTCTGAATCCAATGCATCTGATGCCACAAAGTGAACCAATTCTTCCTTGAGAAGCCTTCGCGCAAAGCTCTTGATATCATGACCTAAATCTCCCAATACCGCAGATGCACTGATCTGTATATATGCACCAAGCTGTATGAGTTCTTCTACTCTATCCGGATCCCCGTCAAGGCACTCATATTGCTCTACATCTGCAACAATAGGGATATATCCATCCATATTTATATCTCGTATCGCTTCTGATATAGTTTCAAAATCTATATCATACTCGAATCTGATCATAACATACTTGCTATCAGCCATAGAATCCAACTGTCCGGAAATTATCTTCTGATGATTCTCATCATTATACTCTATCTCTCTTCCAAGATAAACCTTGTATCCCGAATCTATCCTTCCAGCCTCTATATTGAGCTGTTCCACTATTCTGTCAAGTTTATCCCCATCCATGATCGGATTTTTCTTGTTGTATGGCGGTGTAGCCACAATTGTACGGATTCCCTCATCGTAGGCGATCCTTAACATCTCTGCTGCTTCTCTTAAATCGTCCGGGCCATCTTCCATCCCTGGCAGTATATGACAATTAATATCTATCAATCCAAATGTTCCCTGCCCGGGAGGATTTGTTCCATCAGTTTTCATATATTTCTCCATTCCTTATAGTATACAGTGCTTGTTTATCAGGCAAGTATACTACTCAGCCTCCTTTTTTGCAAGATAATCGTTGATTTCCTGCTCCAGCTCAACCGCATCCAATCCATGAACTGCTGCTGCCTCCTCAAGACTCTCCCCTGCTGCTGCAAGGCATCCTATACAGTGCATTCCTGCTGCCATAAGAATTGCTGCGTTACCGGCATCTATCGCCAGTATATCGTTTATAAGCATATCTTTACTGATCTTTGCCATTTATATTTCCTCCTATTATTAACTCATATTCAGCATCTTTCATTATATTATACCCTTTTTTAAATGTCTATCCCTTTTATTTATATTGCCTGAAGTTGCCAAAATCCCTTATTTTCTTATTGAGTCTTAATGAAAAATATACCTTGTTGATAAATATTATTATTACTTGCTTATTAATGTGTTTTGTTTTACAATAAGCGTGTGATTATTTTTACTTTATAAGGAGGAAACAATTATGGCATTCGTTATTGGCGATTCATGTATCGGTTGTGGTTCATGTGCTGGTGCTTGTCCAGTAGGCGCTATCAGTGATAATGGCGGCGTATTTGTTATCGATGGTTCACAGTGCATCTCATGTGGTGCTTGTGCTGGTTCTTGCCCAGTAGGAACTATCTCAGAGGAGTAATTCATACTTCACAATGCACTGTATGATCAATACATGATCAAGTGCATTATCAAGTATCAATTATATATCTTTAACTGCAACTATTAAAACGAAAAAGGAAACGGTTACTCATCCGTTTCCTTTTTTGTATATTTTTTTATGTTTTTTTGCATGCCTTTTTTATTTCATTGGCTTGTCTTATATAAGCCATCAGTCTGATACATAGGTGTATGACTCATTCTGGCATTGAAGCATTTTTTCCGTATATTCTTCGCGTGATACTACTATTTCCTTGTTCTCAACCGGATCGTAATATCTCACATCTTCGTCATTATAGCTGACTAGAAGAACATATCTTCCGTCGTCTATCCTGGATATTACCGGAATTCCTTCGCTCACGTATCCAAGCAACATATCCAGCGACAATCCTGTCACGTCTATACCTTTTTTCTTACCCAACTCATTCAGTGCAGATACAGGGTCATCGTACTGCTCGATATCCGATTCTGAAGACTGAGATCCCTCATATGCCAAAACCATATAGAGGCAATCCGCAAGTGAAGCATCAACCGTGCCAGTACTGTGATGGAATATACCAGCTGCTATAGTGTTATATTCCTGGCTTTGCATCTTTCTGTATATAACTTCTCCATCACTTGACACAACAATACCGGCAACTGAATCTGCATAATTTATTGCATCGCCTGCAATATCATATATTTTAGACAATCCAAGATTGTCATACACATGATATGTCACCTTATCGCGAACTATTGTCATAATCATGGATACATTTTCATCATCCACTTTTTCCTTCGTTATATTCAAGTTAGGAATGTAACTCAAATATATGTTGTCTGGCACTGTAAAATACAGGCTGTCATACCCTGTTATTGACGAAATATGTGTCGTGGCTACTGTCTGCTTGCTATCATCTTCCTTGAAAGTAATAAAGTCATCCTTAATTGCCACAAACTTGCCATCGGCCTTCTCACCTCTGGTCAAATACAAAAGATTCGTATTCACATCTACCTGCATAAGATAGCACCCACTCTTAGAATACTCTTTTATCTGCTCTCCACTACTGCTCACTATATACAGCTTTTTGGCAGGGATCGTGTTTCGGGATTCCTCACTATATTTTGTATCAGAAAACGACTCTAAGTCTATATCTATATCGGAATCTGCCACGTCAGAAACTCCATATACCATGTCGGAATCCTTAAATCCATAGCATATAAGGCACTCTCCATCGCCCGCCGCTATATCATAACTCTTTCCCGTCTTCATGTTCATTAAGGTGATCTTTTTATTCTGTGACTGATTCTCATTCTCGCCATATGCCATAACGGACATATCTTCTGAAACTTTTACATCCTCTGCCGACAGATTCTCGGCAACATATGACTGTTGTTTATTCTTTATATCAACAGCATTAACCTTACCACCCATCATATAATAAAACTTCTGCCCATCATAATACGTAAGTCTGGAGGTCTCAGGCTTCATCGCTTCATACGGCACATTACACTCAATAAATAAAAGCTCATCCACCTCAAGAGTCGCATAATCAAACGTTAAAAGAGTCACTCCAAGTTTTCCTTCGTGATCGCCTTTATTCATATACCCATATACAGAAAATGTCAGATTTCCGTTATCTGAAAAATCCATAATATTTATATTATGCGCATCATATACATCCGCGTCTTCTGAATAATCATCAGCACAGAAACTATAAACAAGAGTTATCTGTCCCTCTTCATAGTCGTACATCCACAGCTGACCGTTTTTTACAAAAGCAACCTTTTTGTTATTTCCTGCATATCTGTACTTAAAATCATCAGATGACACAATTCCTATCTCATATACGTTGTTGAGGGAATCTACACCATTTCTGTCAAAATACTCATCAACATATCGATCGTAACTTAACATTGTGATTTTAGGCTCTGTTTTTACAGGTTCTGACCCCTGCTCCAACTGACCGTCTGACTCCAAGCTGCTGTCAACTGCATACTCATCATATGCATTCTCTGCATCTCCGGCACCATCCGCAGCACTATCCTCAGTACTATCCCCACTGCTCACTTCAACCATGCTATAACTTGCTTTGTAGAATTCTTTCACAGAATAAAAGCTTTCTACATCCTGACTTGTTATGGAAGATGCCTTATACTCCATCTCAATAACTGCGTAGTTGACATCTATCTCCTTAATATACAGATTGACATCGCTTACAACCGTCGGATTTAATCCATCCCACATAATATCAGCATAGTCGCTAGCCAGATTGACATGGCCAAGGCCAAATGAATCTCCAGTTGTCGCCCCTGTATATTCCAATTTATAATTTCCTATAACCGACTCTGTTTCAAGGGCATCAAAGTCAAATGAAGCATCATGAAATTCCTTAACAGCATTTATCAATTCTGCCTCATGATAATCATCATTAACAACAATTCTGGTATAGTAATCAGCCGCCGCACCTTTATCGGATCTAACTTTCACAACAAGCATATACTCCATATCCTTCTTGAGATCCATCCTCACATTGATATCGAGCACATCATAGCCATTGTCGTTGTCAACAGGGTCAATATCCCCCTTTTCTACCAAAGAATCCCCAGCTATGGACCTTATCTCATACGAATATCCACTCGCATACCCTTTTCCATTCTCCACAAGAATCTCTATGTGCTTCTGTTCATCAATAGGTGTTATGGAGTCTCTGAGAAGAGTTATATCCACATCACCGGTATATCCGTGCATGCAGTTAAGCAAAGTGTCACCATAGCTCACATAAGCCAGTGGCAGCTCTGCGTCACCCATCTCTTTTGCCAGATTATCATAATTTCTATTTTCAAATATATTGACAAAATAAACTGTAACGACAAACACAATTGCCATAACAATTATTCTTACAAGTACATTTATTTTCTTCTTCACTTATCTAACCTTCTTAATCAAATAATTTATAAATTATCAGTAAAATCTCTTTTTACGTCTTCTATGTCTGTCACGCCTTACACAAAACTCATTGCAAACAAGCATCTCTATTATGCCTCTCACAACGCAGTTTACATCTCCAGGACCATCCGGCACATATGGCGGATCCTCTTGTTCCGCATCCGAAATATTATTATCACATATTCTGTATCTTTCAGACAATGTTTCATCAGTATTTATCTCATTATATACTTTTCTGGCAATCCTTCTCATCTCTTCTCTGTCTGGGTATTCCACCAACATCGGGCTGCCTTCATATTCCAACTTATCGCACTCATCCTCAACGACAGCACTTATTTTTTTTATATCATCAGGATACATTTCTTTCATGTATTCTATATCACGCAGCAATTCGTCTGAATCATATACATTTTCCGGAAGAAAGATTCCAGAGCCGCTCTTTTCAAACAGCCTCGGATAATTTAGGTTATAGATTCCTCCTTCTTTTATCAGTCCCTTAAGATTCATATCATATGGACTATATGGAATATATCTGAATTCTTCACTCATACAAATCTCCCTACCTGCATTGCCGTGTATCTATTACATAAGTATGCAGATAGGGAGAATATGTGACTACCGTCAGATTTTATTTATCACCAAATGAGATTCCAAGTGTTCTTGCCTCGCTCACTATATCATCGTCAGGTGATACATATTTCAGTTTGCCTGCGCTCTCTGAAAGCGGAATTGCCGTAACCTTATTATCAAGGAATACAACCAGCTTGCCGAAATCTTTAGCCTTTATAAGCTCTGCAGCCTTTGCTCCAAATCTTGAAGATATAACTCGATCATACGCATCAGGGCTTCCACCTCTCTGTGTGTGTCCTGGTATTGCAATTCTGATATCCTGTGTCGTATATGCCTTAAGCTTATCTGCAAGCTCATACGCTACTGATGGGTATGGATTATTTGCAATAACTTCTTTTCTCTTTTTCTTAGGAAGCTCTGCCACTTCCTTTGGCAAAGCACCTTCTGCCACTGCAACTATTGTAAATCCCTTGTTATCTTTTGTTCGCTTATCTATAGCCTTATATACCTTTTCTATATCATATGGTATCTCCGGAAGCAGATTTTATCTATTACTTGAAAACTTTTTATGTTTTAATTG
>USSH01000175.1 GCA_900557435.1 uncultured Coprococcus sp.
TATTCGTAAGCAGCATCACACCAGATGCTCTCAAGGATGAGCCAGTATTTGCACTTGGATGCCCGGCTATGGGAGCCGAGGTGCTTGAGGAGGCTGAGATGGAGCCATTCGTTGCTGAGGTAGAGGGGTTTGCTTCAGGCAAGAAGATCGCACTTTTTGGTTCATATGGATGGGGAGACGGTGAATGGATGCGCGACTGGGAAGCGAGAATGCAGTCAGCAGGCGCAGAACTCGTAGGCGGAGCCGGACTTATGTGCCATGAGACACCTGACGCAGAAGGTCTTGAGGAGTGTAAGGAGCTCGGACGCCAGCTGGCAAATGCCTGATTGACGGACGGCACGGACGATAAAAAATGACCATATATATGCAGTCGCGTTCGGCATATATATGGTTATTTTTATCTGCGTGCATGTTTGCGGAATATGTAGAAGTGGAGCAGACGCATTCCAATGCGCTTCGCGCGGCGTCTGCGTACTTCACAAGGATTCCTCCCGCTTGCGTGGGCTCCTCCTTATGAAATTAAGTGGAGCAGACGCATCTCAATGCGCTCCGCGCGGCGTCTGCGTGAACTGTCATCAAGCATTGTTTAGTGTCCTGCGTACTGGGCTTTGTGGCTGCCGTGGCGCCTGATGTGATTGGTTATGTATGGAGCGATGGCGATGTGCTTGTCCATGACATTTCCAACTATGGCGATTCCCTTGCCCATGGTGAATGCGGCGAGGACTGTGCCGATTCCCAGACCATAGATATGACCGAGAATAAAACCTGTCATGGCAGCTGTCGTTGCAAGGCAGATCACATCAAACGAAATCTTAACTTTGGAATATTTTGCCGATATTATCTCAGACAGCTCCCTTGGGAAAAGGTCTGTCGGGATGATCGGAAGTCCACATCTGTTGGACAGTGCGATTCCGATACATATCAAAATGTAACTTATCACAAAGTAAAGAATTCTCCATGGGAGGGCAGTTGGCAAAGCTCCGATCCACATCTCATGGATATCCAGCATCTTGCCAAATACGAAACCAACTATGAAACTGCACAGATACTGGGGAACAAATTTCCTTCTCATGATCATGAGAGTGAGAATAAGTACGCCCTGAAATATGTATGTCCAGGTTCCGAGAGTCAGTCTTGGAAGAACCAGCGAGAATGCGTATGGCACGCTGGATATTGCCGATATTCCTGCTGCAGAATAGAGCATGAGAACCACTCCGAAACTGTTGATGGTGACTGCTGTTATCAGGGCAATCTCTCCCCACATGTTATGCAGATGTGCATTTCCTGATTGAGTATTCATTTTTTCTTTTCCTCATTTCTTTAATTATATAATGTGTTTTATAACATAGCCTTTGATTTCCCAGGCATCAGGGTAGCTTTAATTGTCTAAGACTTCATATATGTGTATCCCTGCGGTTTTTGATTGTAGCACCGACAACATCACATAACAAATAAATAGTTTTTATGGTTTGATAGATTTCGTCTATAAAAAATATACGGATTGTATTAAAATATGGATATGATCATATATAAATAAAGAAAAGGGGGAGTTATAAGTGAACTTGTCATATATTAGATATTTTGTTGAACTGGCCCATGTTCAGCATTACACAAATGCGGCCAGAAATCTGAATATAACGCAGCCAAGTCTCAGTCATGCAATATCCCAGCTGGAGGAAGAACTTGGGGTAATGCTATTTGAAAAGAATGGGCGCAATACAGAGCTCACTGCATTTGGCAGAGAATTTCTTGCGTGTGCAGAGCATTCGCTGGGCACGCTTGATGCGGGGGTGGAGTCCATACAAAAAGAGGCTGCCGGGGATGGCGTGATACGGCTTGGTCTCATAAGACCTCTTGGAATGGAATTTGTACCGCGTTTGGCTGCGGAGTATCTGAAGAAAGCTGAAAACAGAAATGTGTCGTTTACATTTCACACAGGAACCACAGGGCAGCTGCTTGATGATCTTGCCTCCAGAAAATATGACATGGTTTTCTGTTCGAGACCACCTGAGACGATGGGATTTTCTGCCATTCCTGTTGGCAGACAGGATCTTGTTGTCATAGCACCGTCAGGACATCCTTTGGCAGACAGAGATTCGGTGACACTTGAGGATACACTCGGATATAAACATGTATATTTTTCGAAGGAATCTGGAATGAGAAGTCTGGTGGATGAGATGTTTGAAGGACTTGGCAAAGCTCCTGAGATAGCATGCGAAACGGAGGAGGATGAGGTCATAGCCGGACTTGTGGCAGCAGGGTTTGGAATAGCGGTAGTCCCTTGCATGGATATGCTCAAAAGGCTTGATGTGAAGGTTCTTAGCATAAAACATCAGCCGGTTGACAGGCTTTACTATGTTGTTCATGACAGCCGGACATATATGTCCCCTGTGGCGACAAAATTCCATAAATATGTGTTATCTTGTAATTGACAAATGAAAGTATGATAGATAGAATGATTCTCATGTATACTTGTAAATTTTGAAAAAGTTGCACAAATCAAATTGTGCAATTGTCACGATGGATCGCCAAGGAAGTATAAGGGGGCGCATAGTTAGTGGATAGGATTGCTATATTTAATATAGCATTTGAAATGTGGGGAATATTAATCTGTCTGTTTGCATTTGCGGTTATATTCCTTCAGAAGAATAATAATAGAGACAAAAAGAGTGTGAGCCTGTGTATGGAGGCTGCATGTATCATCCTGTTGGCCGCAGATATGTTGTCATGGTATTATCAGGGAAGAGCAGGGCAGACAGCATATTACATGCTGAAGATAAGCAATTTTGCTGTGTTCTTTATCAATTATTTATATATGACTTTGTTTACATTTTATCTTCTTGTCATTCTCAACAGAGGAGAGACGAAGATGCCGGCGAGAGCAAGGGGCGTGGAAGTGATGAGTGCTGTCGGGATAGTTCTGCTCATCATATCCCAGTTCAGTGACAAGCTGTTCTATTATATAGATGACAGCAACTTCTATCACAGGAGCAGCGGTTATCTGTTGGCGCAGCTTATTGCTGCAGCAGGACTTGTTCTAAGCTTTTCGATACTTTTGCAGTATAAAAAAAGACTGGAAAAAAGAGTTTTCTGGTCAAGTGTTTTGTATTTTATCCTGCCGTGTATATCTACAGTTGTTGTTATATTCTATTATGGAATTTCATTTCAGACAATATCTGTGGTTGCTTCTACACAGATCATGTTTGCAGTTGATATGGTCGAGATGGACAGATCACTTGCGAGATCCAGACAGGAGGTTGAGCGTACAAAGTATGAGGCTGAGCATGATCTTCTGACCGGCATGTACAACAAGACGGCCGGAATGCAGAGGATAAGAGAGTATATAGATAACATGACTGACGAGGACAGTGCTTCTCTTGTATTTGTGGATATAGATGATTTCAAGAGTGTAAATGATACATATGGTCACGCAGTTGGTGATTACTGGATTGAGAAGGTGGCAAAGCTTCTCCGGAGTGACTGCTATGAAGAGGACGTTGCCTGTAGGTATGGTGGAGACGAGTATGTTGTGCTTCACAAGGGCTTATCGGATATATCTGTTCTGGAGTCAAAGATGAGAAGACTTGCCAGAAAGCTTCAGCGCAAGGCAATGGAGAGAGGTCAGAACGTCCATTGCAGTGCTGGTATATGTCAGATCCATGGCTCCGGATTCAGCACAGATGAGTGTATGAGTGTCGCGGACACTGCGCTGTATGAAGCCAAGAAGAAGGGAAAGAATGCCAGCGTGATCCACAGCATCAGCAAGGATGGTACGGACAGAGTGACCGTACTTGACAAGATAGAGTCTGATATAAAAAAGGCTCAATCCAGGGTAGAGGCAAGGATCGCATATATGTATACTGATATTATATATGTTAATTATGAGAACGATAAATACCGTGTTATCAAAGGCAATCCCGAATTGCAGAATGCTATATCCTGTGCGACAAACTACGATGAAGTGGTTGGATTGATAAGCAGCCAGTTTGAGTCGGATCGGTCAAGAAAAATAGTCAGAGATTTTCTCAGCCGCGAGCGCATGGAGAGTTACACAGGTGGCAATACGGGATATCAGACAGAGAACCTTCGCAGAGGGGTTTTGTCAGTCAGCTGTGCAAACAACCATGGGGGTGCAAGTCTTATACATGCTATCCCGGTGGACGAAGACGGTGACAGAGGTTACTTTGTGGTCGTACAGGATCTTGACATATATGTTGGTTGAAGTATAAAATCATACATAATAATTCAAACGAAAACAAGTTGGTGGATTTTTCCGGATCAAGTCATCTTTTTGCCCCACAACCGAAAGGTTGTGGGGCTTTATTCATGCCATCTGGAGACGGCGGGGGATGGTATAATCTGGATGAAAATATATTTGGAGGTTTTATGAACGAGAGTTTTATGAAAGAAAAGCCGGTGTTCCCACTTTTGATGTCCATGGCACTGCCTATGGTTATATCGATGATGGTGAATGCTTTGTACAATATAGTTGACAGTTTCTTTGTGGCGAAGATAAGTGAGGATGCGATGACAGCACTTTCGTATGTATTTCCACTGCAGAATTTTGTAAATGCTGTGGCGATCGGATTTGGTGTTGGAATAAACGCGGTGATAGCCATATATCTTGGAGCCAAGGACAATGAGCGGGCAGATCGGGCAGCTAGTTGGGGCATGTTTCTTGCTGTTATACAGGGAATAGTGATGACAGTCGTGTGTATTGCCATCATTCCATCGTTTCTCAGAGCCTTCAAGGCAAGTGGAAATGTTCTTGACCTTGGCTGCCGTTATGCTGACATAGTATTTGGATTTTCTATAATTATTTCGGTTGATCTTGCATTTGAGAAGGTATTTCAGTCGGTTGGACGCATGATAGTTACAATGGTTGGACTGATGGGCGGCTGCATTGTGAATATAGTGCTTGATCCGCTGCTGATATTCGGTGTGGGACCATTTCCTGAAATGGGTATAGAAGGCGCTGCACTGGCAACTGGCCTAGGACAGGTGTTTACACTGATCATTTATTTTATTGTGTATTTTGGAAGACCGATAAACGTGAAGTTCGGCATAAGGCATTTGCATGAGGGCGGTCTGATGATGAAGAAGCTCTATGCCATAGGCATACCTGCCATACTTAATATGGCACTGCCGTCTCTGCTCACAAGCGCACTCAACGCCATACTCAGCATGTATTCGGCAACTTATGTCATGATCCTAGGCGTGTACTACAAGCTTCAGACCTTCCTGTATATGCCGGCAAATGGAATCATTCAGGGAATGCGTCCTATCATAGGATATAACTATGGTGCCGGAGAGCATGCAAGAGTGAAGAAGATATTCACCATAACGCTTGCATTAAATGTTGGAATCTTGCTGGCTGGAACAGTTGTATGCCTGCTCATCCCGGAGAGGCTTATAGGTATGTTCACAGAGAATGTGTCTACAATAAATGCAGGTGGAACAGCACTGCGCATCATATGCGCCGGATTTGTAGTGTCGGCCGTGTCGGTAACTGCATCGGGAGCACTTGAGGGATTGGGAAAGGGCACTCCGTCCCTGCTCATATCCATGCTCAGATATGTGGTTGTCATAATCCCGGCTGCATGGATACTTTCAAGGTTTTGTGGTTTCGGACCTGCTGGTGTGTGGAATGCGTTCTGGGTAGCAGAGCTTATAACGGCGGTGTGCGCGGCGTTTATATATAGAGGGGCTATGAGATAATCCCCAGCTTCTTAAGCGCCGTTATAGTACATATGGAGG
>USSH01000176.1 GCA_900557435.1 uncultured Coprococcus sp.
ATCTCTATATCCTCTATATCGAAACTTTTAGTCATAATACAGAATCCCTCCATTCCGATAATATCCCGATAATATTCAAACAGTATCCCGATATCAGTCAAACAGTATCCCGATATCAGTCAAATAGTATTCCAATAACATTTCCATGCTTTCATAATAATAACACTAATACGCCTTCATATTCAATCATTCACGTAGTAGTAAACCTTCAAATATTATCATCTCGCTATGTATGGCAAGAGGCCGCCACCCAATGACGACCTCTTATCTCAAATTATTCAGCTTCAATTAATAATTATAACTGTCATGCTGCATCTGCTCTAGTATATCATTTATCATGTCCTTATATGTATCTGATGTCAGTACATATATTATCGCTGCAATAAGTAATACGAGTGCTATAGAACTCATAATTATACCGGCAATCGCCATGCCCTTACCCGGCTTTTTATTCTTAAGACTGATTATACCTGTAATTATTCCGGCAATTGCCAGACCAATTCCAACATATGTGATACAGCATCCAAATGTAAGTGAACAAATTCCAAGCACCATAGATGCGATTGATATTCCCTTGCTCTCCTGTGGCTGCATATTGTTCTGTGGATATGACGGACCTCCGCCCATATTCATATTGGCATAGTTCTGTCCATATGGATCGCCTGGCTGTCCGTAGCCCTGACCATACTGTCCGTTCGGCTGTCCATAGTTCTGATCGTACTGTCCGCCCGGCTGTCCGTAGTTCTGATCATACTGTCCGCCCGGCTGTCCGTAGTTCTGATCATACTGTCCGCCCGGCTGTCCATATCCCTGACCATACTGTCCATTCGGCTGTCCATAGTTCTGATCATATTGTCCGCCCGGCTGTCCGTACTGACTGCCTGAATATGGATTCTGCTTATCATCCTGTCCACTGCCATCATTTGGCTGGTATCCACCAAAGTTGTTATCTTCTCCCATCTCTTCCCGCCTTTCTGCTTACTATCATAGTTGTCTTAGTTGTTTTTTAGTTTTCGGTAATTTTCTCTATTAATTCCCCTGTTAAATGTCTGATAAGATTATCTCACACATGAAGATTAGTGTCAATTAACCTGTCGATATTATCCTCTCTCCAATATGCGATGATCATTGTTATACGTGTCATACCTCGTATTTTTGCTCCGCTCGCCCATCTCTCCAATACGCAGTGATCATAGTTATACACGTCAAAACAAAAACGTATCATAAAATATAATAAAAAAAAGAGCTGAACTGTCCCTTATTCCAAGGACAATCCAGCCCATTTTAATTATATATCTGATTATAATGTATCTTTAGCAATCTTGGTGCTTTAGAATCCCATTCCGCCGCCCATTCCTGCTCCGCCTGCAGGCATTGCCGGAACATCTTCCTTGATATCAGCTACAACTGACTCTGTTGTGAGCATTGTTGAAGCAACTGATGTAGCGTTCTGAAGAGCACTTCTTGTAACCTTGACAGGATCGATGATTCCTGCCTCGATCATGTTGACATATGTCTCATTGTAAGCATCGAAGCCTACACCAACCTCAGACTCCTTGATCTTGTTGATGATAACTGATCCCTCGAGTCCTGCATTTGCTGCGATGTGGAACAGTGGAGCCTCCATAGCCTTGAGAACTACCTTTGCACCTGTCTTCTCATCGCCCTCAAGATCCTTTACAAGCTCTGCAACCTTCTTTGCAGCGTGGATGTATGCTGAACCACCACCTGAGATGATTCCTTCCTCAACTGCTGCCCTTGTAGCATTGAGAGCATCCTCCATACGAAGCTTAGCTTCCTTCATCTCGGTCTCTGTAGCTGCACCAACTCTGATAACTGCAACACCACCTGCAAGCTTTGCAAGTCTCTCCTGAAGCTTCTCCTTGTCGAACTCTGATGTTGTCTCTTCAAGCTGAGCCTTGATAACATTTACACGGCCTGCGATATCTTCCTTGGCACCCATGCCATCAACGATGACTGTGTTCTCCTTTGTGATCTTAGCACTCTTTGCACGACCAAGGTCATCAAGTGTTGCATCTTTAAGCTCATATCCAAGCTCCTCTGAGATAACCTTACCACCTGTAAGAATAGCTATATCCTGAAGCATATCCTTTCTTCTGTCGCCATAGCCAGGAGCCTTTACAGCTACTACCTGGAATGTTCCACGCAGCTTATTGACGATAAGTGTTGTGAGAGCCTCGCCCTCGATATCCTCAGCGATGATCAACAGCTTTGAACCACTCTGAACGATCTGCTCAAGAAGTGGAAGAATCTCCTGAATGTTTGAAATCTTCTTATCTGTTATCAGAATATATGGGTTATCAAGCTCTGCAACCATCTTCTCCATATCTGTTGCCATGTAAGCTGAAATATAACCTCTGTCGAACTGCATACCTTCTACAAGGTCGAGTTCTGTCTTCATTGACTTTGACTCTTCGATTGTGATGACTCCATCCTTTGACACTTTCTCCATAGCGTCAGCAACCATCTGTCCAACCTCATCGTCACCAGCTGAGATAGATGCAACTCTTGCGATCTGATCCTTTCCGCTGATAGTCTCACTCATATCAAGAATAGCCTCAACTGCCTTATCGCAAGCCTTCTTCATTCCCTTTCTGAGAACGATTGGGTTAGCGCCGGCTGCAAGGTTCTTCATTCCTTCGTTGATCATAGCCTGTGCAAGAACTGTAGCTGTTGTTGTACCATCACCGGCAACATCATTTGTCTTTGTTGCAACTTCCTTGACGATCTGAGCACCCATGTTCTCAAATGCATCCTCAAGCTCGATATCCTTTGCAATAGTAACACCATCATTTGTGATGAGTGGTGAACCGTATGACTTTGCAAGTACTACGTTTCTTCCTTTAGGTCCAAGTGTAACTCTTACTGTATCTGCTAACTGATTAACTCCTGCCTCAAGTGCCTTTCTAGCTTCGGCACCATACTTAATTTCCTTTGCCATTTCTGTCTACCTCCATATCTTAATCTGTCATTTTCTGTCTTATTATTTATGCGGCTAAACACTACATCACAATACATAATATCTATTATCCATGTATCGCCTCTATATCAAAAACGATTATTTCTCAACGATTGCAAGGATGCTGTCCTGCTTGATAACTATGTACTCCTCATCGTCGAGCTTAACCTCTGAGCCTGCGAACTTCTGATATATTACAGTATCTCCAACCTTAACATCCATAGGAACAAGCTTGCCATCCACAACTGCTCCAGGGCCAACTTCTATAACCTCTGCATACTGTGGCTTTTCCTTTGCCTGACCTGGCAAAACTATTCCAGACTTTGTTGTCTCCTCTGCTACTGACTGCTTTAACACTACTCTGTCTCCAAGTGGTCTTAACTTCATGATATATACCTCCTGATTTATTATTTCTTATTCTTTTCTCGCTTTTGTTTTTAGCACTCAATTTATGTGAGTGCTAACACTGTTTTATATTCTATCCATTTCTATAAAAAAATCAACCCTTATTTTCTAAAAAATATATAAAAAGATGACTTACTCAAACCAATATCATACATACTACTTAAACAATGTTGTCCTTGCATAGTCGAACAGATACTGCTGTGCATATCCTCCAAGATCTCCGAATTTATTCACCGCAAATGCCTCTATGTCCTGTTTCTTTGTATCTTTTCCGTCAAAATACATCTGCTCCATTATCCTCTTCATCCACACATCCACCGGAAACGCTTCCCGTCTGCCAAGGCCGAACAGCAGGACGCAGTTTGCGACTTTTTCCCCGACACCCTTTATCGTCATCAACAGTTCTCGTGCCTGTGCTATGTCCAGTTCATCCAGTTTCTCCTTCGTCACAGTGCCTGAATATACAGCCTCCGTGGCATTTTTTATATATGGAGCCCGAAATCCGACTTTACACTCCCTGAGTTCATCCTCTGTGACATCGTGAAGTTTCTTCACATCCGGGAACACGTAAAATGCCTCACCATTATATCCTATGACCTCTTCACCAAATCTATGCGATATATTTTTTACGCACTGCTTGATCTGCGGTATATTCTTATTCTGTGATATGATAAATGATATAAGTGTCTCAAAAAAATCCTGGTTTAATATACGGATTCCACTCTTCTCATCAACAGCCGTCTTCAGCGCCCCATCTGCCTTTATGACACTTTGCTTGATGAGCCCATAATCATTGTCCATATCAAGATACGACTTCCATATTCCTTCATAATCCTCCATGGATGAACCATATATCCTGAGCATCTTGTCTGTCTGCTCCATCTTCACTGCTCTGCCAAATGCCACAACTTCATACACTTCTTCGTCAAGCTTGTCAAAATGAAAGCACTGACCACACTCAAGTATCTGAGAGAGCATAAAATCATTCACGCCATCAACCGTTACTATATTATCTTCACAACTTACATTCATCTTCTGTACACCTGCCATTTCCTGTATCTGCCATTTCTGTATCTTAAATCTCATGATTTACAATTTGCTCTTATCCGCCTAAGCATACTGCATATCATCTGTCTTATAATACTTCTTTATAAATTGCCCTTATAAAACACACCAGACTATTGTATAATACACGTATATTATTTTCAACGTCACTTATGTTATGGCAAACGGAAATAATTGACTGAAATAATTGCCTATATTTAGATTCACAGGAGGACTTATGGCAGAACAGATATATACCATTCCGGTAAACGACGCATTTGACAGCGAATGTGAGTGTCCTATGTGCCAGATGCAAAAGGAACTTGAACGAAACGCAATCGAATACACTATGGGACCAAGTTATATGGAGGATGACAATCGCGCCATGACTGACAAGCTTGGATTCTGCAGTCATCACCTGAGACTTCTCTATCAGGAGAAGAACCGTCTGGGACTGGCTCTCATGATGAACACCCATATGAACAAAACTATCAAGGATATGAAGGAGCTTGCGGCCAAAGGTCCAGCAGCAAAGGCTGGTCTATTTGGCAAAAGCACTCCAAATGCTCCTATAGTTGACTACATTGAGAGCATGGAAAAGAGCTGCTTTATATGTGGGCGCATGGACAATATGTTCGTGAGATACGTGGACACTATCTTCCACATGTGGAAGAAGGACGCCGAATTCAGAGAGAAATTTGCGAGCTCTAAGGGTTTTTGTACATATCACTATGGCATCCTCTACAAGACAGGTCAGAGCAAGCTGAGCAAAGAGCAATACAGCGAATTCATCAATGCTTTAAACAAAGTCTTCTTTGAGGGAATGGAGAGAGTGAATGAAGACATCAGTTGGTTCATCGACAAATTCGACTACAGATATAAGAATGAACCTTGGAAGAATTCCAAAGACTCCGTGCAAAGAGGAATCATCAAAACAGGACATACATTTGTGGAATGATGGACAAATAATGATGAATAAATAACAATAGATAAATATAAAAATAACTGCAAAGCAACAGTTGTAAAACAAAAGTAAAAAGTCATCTGCTCATGCTATCAATGACGGAAACACTCCGCCATTGTCATATATGCAGATGACTTTTTTATATTTTTTATGGTTTTATATTGTAATATTACTTGTCAGCTGACCATCAGCCAACTTTCCAAGACATGATACCGATACCATCTGGCAATGACGTTTT
>USSH01000177.1 GCA_900557435.1 uncultured Coprococcus sp.
TTCACGCCAGACTGTGGATTGTTCGCCTAAATCAAGCTCACAAAGACAACGATCCTCAAAGTCATTCGCATCAAACAATAGATTTGTTCGCCTAAATCAAACTTACAAAGACATCGATTCCCGTTCTACGATATCTTACCATAGATCAAATTGAGAATTGTAACCCTACAATTAAGAATTGTCATATACCACCAAGCTTTCCATCCAAATTCATGCCAAATTTATGCTATAAAAAATATTCCTTCACTATGTTCTTACGAAAATATACATTTTCACTTCTCCAGCATATTCTCTATGAAAATACCATAACCTCTGGTCGGATCATCTACAAATACATGAGTGACTGCACCGATGATCTTGCCATTTTGAATGATCGGAGAGCCTGACATTCCCTGCACAACTCCTCCTGTGAGATCCAGCAATTCATCGTCTGTCACATGGAATTCTATATTTTTATCATTTGCCCTCTTATCCACAATTTCAATTTCGATCTTATACTTCTTTAGGATTCCATCTAACCTAGAATATATATATGCCTCTCCCCTGGATACATCTTCTCCCCTGGCTATATACATTTTCTCTGCATCACCATATTTTGAACTACAATATGATGCATCCAGATGCCCATATATACCGCTTGAACTGTTTCCATCGATAATGCCAACCAGCGCTTTTCTATATGCAATATTACCCTGTAGACGACCTGGCTGCTCCGAGTATGATTTGCTGATATTGGTTATGTTGGTTGTATACATTCCACCGGTGCTGCATCTCATCATAAGGCCTGTATCTACATCGGATATACTGTGCCCGAGTGCCATAAAGCGTGTATCATCTATAAAAGTTATCGTGCCTATCCCAGATACATCATCCTTTACCCAGGCTCCCAGAAGATAATTGCCATTTTCGTTTTTCTGTGGTCTTATTTCTGATTCATATTTTTCGCCATCTCTCACATATGTTATATCTACAGTTTTCCCTTCGCTTTCGGAAACCATCTGCAAAAGTTCTGATCTTTTTGACACGGGTGTTCCGGCTATATCTATGATATAATCCCCGGTCTGCAAGATCCCGTCTGCCGGACAGCAGGTATTTCCTTCTAAGTTTTTAAAGCTGCACACATCAACCACCATAACTCCATCTGTCTTCATGTATATTCCCATAGCCTCACCGGATGGAATTACCTCACGATCATAGATATCACTGCCAAATACTTCACGTTTTTGTATTAAACCAGTTGTGCCATCTTCCATTGTAAGATTGGTATTGATATCTTTGCCGATGGATCCACTATAAATATCATTTAAAGTTGATTTTTTGCTTGTATTATTCTCATTATAAGTAGAATTTTTCTGTGTCTGAAGCCCATCATAATTTCTCTGTCTGTCCACCACACCACACAGGACAAACAATACTCCAAGGAGCAACAGATCTGCAATTATCGCCCACATGACTACTTTTTTACAATTCTTCATAATCCATTCCTCCTATAATCAACATCATCTGATGGGGACAGGTACCTCCGTCCCCGTGGGGTCAGGCACCTCCGTCCCCGTGGGGTCAGGCACCTCCGTCCCCGTGCACTAAAAAAATAAGAGCAACAGCGTTTGCTGTTACTCTTATTATGTTGAGTATGGATTAAGTTTATATCAGTATTTTTTTGTCTTTTCTGCCATTTGTTTCATCTCGAGAGCATTGCTCATGACTGCGTCAGTGATAGTTGCACCGCCGAGCAGTCTGGCTATCTCCGCAACAGATTCAGCCTCGGAAAGTCGCACGATTCTTGTGACCGTCTTGCCGGCGTCGGCGGATTTCTCTATAAGATAATGGCTGTCGGCCATAGCTGCAATCTGAGGAAGATGTGTAATGCTTATCACCTGATGCCTTCTGGATATTAATGCCATTTTTTCAGCGACTGCCTGAGCCGCACGTCCACTGATTCCCACGTCGATCTCATCAAACACAAGTGTACCGATGTTGTCCTCTGCTGCCATGCATGACTTGACCGCCAGCATGATTCGTGACAACTCACCACCTGATGCCACATCGTAAAGTGGACGCATCTTCTCTCCCACATTAGTTGATATGACAAAATAGCAGTCGTCTATGCCATTTGATGTGCATTCCGCAAGCCTGTCAAACACCATATCGAAATTCACTTCCATAAAACTCAGATCTGCAAGCGCTGATCTGATCTCCTTGCACATAAGCTCTGCCTGTCGCTTTCGTTCATCGGACAACTTCTCTGCCGCGTCGAGCATGGCTGTCTTTGCTTTGTCTATCTTTCCCGACAAATCTGCTATATATTCATCATACTCCGATAACTTCTCGTATTCTGCCTTGCTATCCTCAAGATAATGGTTCACATCATCTATAGTACTGCCATATTTGCCTTTTATGTCATTTATTACATCTAGTCTGGACTCAACCTCTCTGAATTCTGAATCGTCAAAATTCATGCTCTGCATATAGTTGCTGAGTTCAACATTAAAATCATTGAGCAACGCATCTATATTCTCAAGCTGCCCATACAGGCCGTCGATCTCATCATCCAGTTCCTTTATACCCTTAAGGTTGCCAAGCACACGACCTATCTCGTTTCCCGCTGAGGAAGAATTCTCATAGCCGGTCACTCTATAAACCTCTGAAGCCGATGCAACGATATCTCTGGAATTAACCATGCGGTTATACTGATGCTCTATGTCATCATCCTCACCAGGTTTTACATTTGCCGACTCGATCTCTGCTATCTGATATTTCAGGAATTCAGCTCTGCGGCTTCTCTCGGCTTCATCCATCGAAAGACTTTCCATCTGCTTGACCAGAGACACATATTCTGCATGAAGTCTGGCAACATTATCTTTTAAAGGATCAATAGAGTTCCTTCCAAATTTATCCAGAAGCTTCATATGTTCAGCCTTTTTTAAAAGGCTCTGCTGCTGATGCTGTGTGTGCATATCTATCAAAAGAGCCGAAACCTCTCTGAGTTTTGCCGCTGTAACAGCCATATCATTTATAGTATTTATCGTTCTTGAATTAAGTATTCTTCTTGTGATTAGTATTTCTCCATCCTCAGACGGCTCTACCCCAAGCGCCCTTATCTGATCCTGCACCTGCTCATCATCCACAAGAAAAAGCAGCTGACAGAAACCTTCCTTGTCCGCTTCTCTCACTATGTCCTTAGGAAGCTTGTCTCCCATACCTATCTTTAGGGCTCCCATTATGATAGATTTACCGGCACCGGTCTCTCCTGTCAGTATATTAAGGTTGTCTGTAAAATTAACATTTGCGTCGTCTATAAGCGCAATATTCTTTATATGTACATTAAGTAGCATTGTCTCCTCCTGTATTTTACACAGAATTCTCCACACATATTATATATACACGGAAGCTGTCATTCCGTCTTGTATCATCTCTGCATCCGATCTATAGTCTTCATCGCAGAATCTGTCATCTCTGCATCCGATCTATAGTCTTCATCACAGAATCTGTCATCTCCCGGCTTCTGACCGCCAGAAATATAGTGTCATCACCGGCTATGCTTCCAAGCAATCCATTGATCTCCACATTGTCTAAAGCCGCGGCAACCGCCATAGCCATTCCGGATACAGTCTTTATCACTATCAGATTCTCCGCAGGAACCATGGACAGTATTCCGGCTGAAAGTACCTTTCTATATGATTCTATGGACTCGTGATTCACACTCTTACCCAGAGTATACTTCTGTCTGCCGCCAGCCACGGCAACCTTGGTGAGATTTATCTCCCTTATATCTCTCGATATAGTTGCCTGAGTGGTATTAAATCCCGCTTCAGCCAATTTTTCCAGCAGTTCATCCTGAGTCTCTATATCATATTGTTCTATTATGGACAATATCATTGCCTGTCTTTTCTGTTTCATGTTGATCTCCATTCCGCCAACAAGCGGCATCCTGAATAGTACGAAGTGCAAATCCGCTTAGATTCAAGCTGCACTACTTACTTCCAAGTTTATTTCTAAGTATCTCGTAGAAATTCACATCGCTAGCCTTTATAAGCTTTGTTGTTCTCTGGGATGTACATATGTCAAGTACATCGCCCGCCGAGAGCTCATAATCATTTCCCCCATCAAACGACACGATTGCCTCTGTGTCCTGTGTCTTTCTCTTTTTAGCAATGGCGATGGACACCTTTGCATCACTTGGGAGTACTATGCTCTTGGACGTGAGTGAATGCGGGCATACCGGAGTGATTATCATAAGCTTCGCCATCGGATCAACTATCGGTCCTCCGGCAGACAGGTTATAACCCGTTGAGCCTGTCGGCGTGGAAATAATAATTCCATCCCCTTCATATGCATTCAAAAAGCTGCCATTCACATATACGTCAAGACCTATCAGCCTGGAAAAGCCTGCTCTGCTTATGACTATATCATTGAGTGCTCTCTTCCTGAACACACCCGACGAATGTCCTGAGGTATTTTCGACACTCAAAGCATCACTGGCACTAACTGATCCGCAAATGCTTTTTTTAATGGAACCTTTTATCATCATTCGTTCCTGTATATCAAAATCATCAGCAAAAAGTCTGTCTATTATCTCTCTCCAATTGGTAACCTCGCCCTCTGTGAGAAACCCGACAGTCCCCAGATTAATTCCAAATAAAGGTATATCTACATGACTTGCAGCAGATGCCGCATTGAGCAAAGTGCCATCTCCACCAAGTACAATGATACACTCATACCCTTCAAGGACCTCGCTCACCTGCTCCTTACCCAAAGCACTGAAGCTATAACAATCTATAGTTTCATATCTGCCACCATGGGCTCGAATATATTCACCGAGTCCCGGCAGCACACCGGATTCATCTTCTTTATCAGGATTATATAAGATATATATTGAATTCATATAGTCCTAACCCCCTGTAAAATCTACATAGTATCATTTTTTATTTACTGAGCGCACTGTGTGACTCCTCCACCAGAGCCTTGATATCAAATTCTTCATTATCCCGGTTTTCATCCTTTGTTATGTGTAGCAGATATTCAATATTCCCCTCAGGTCCCTTTATAGGCGAATAACTCAGATGAAGGGTGCGGAATCCATTTGCCCTTGCATAATCCACTATCATCTCTACTACCTCCACATGGGTTGACAGTTCTCGGACTACGCCCTTCTTTCCTACCTTTTCACGTCCTGCCTCAAACTGCGGCTTTATCAGACACACAATCTCTCCATCCTGTGTCAAAAGCTCTCTCACCGCAGGAAGCACCTTTGTAAGTGATATAAATGATACATCTATCGACGCAAACTCAATAACATCATCGATGTCATCAGGTGTAACATACCTTATATTTGTTTTCTCCATGCAGACAACTCTGTCATCATTCCTCAGCTTCCATGCAAGCTGGCCGTGTCCCACGTCTACAGAATACACCTTGACCGCGCCATTTTGGAGCATACAGTCAGTGAAACCACCTGTGGATGCTCCCACGTCCATACACACTTTACCATCAAGAGTCACTCCGAAATTGTTCATAGCTTTCTCAAGCTTGAGTCCGCCTCTGCTAACGTACTTCAAGGTATTTCCCCTGACCTCTATCTTGGAAGTCTCCTCAAATGTAGTTCCGGCCTTATC
>USSH01000178.1 GCA_900557435.1 uncultured Coprococcus sp.
CGACACATATTAGAGTATAATAACAATTACAAAAAGCAAATAGTTTTATGCCTGGGATGTTCGACACGCCTGTTATTTTGAACCTACATTTGAATAAAAGGGATTCCTACATCATTGCATTGAAGTCAAGCCTCGTTATATAAGTTCTAGTGGAAGGCTGATATGTAGTTGCGGTTGCCCACCTAGCTCTGCTAGGACTCAAAAGCAAGGGCGCATTTCAGTTTATTACAAAAGACAAAAAAGCAGCATGTATATGCTGCTTTTTCTCTGTAATAAAGCATTTGTAATAGTACATTTGAAATATTGCATTTGGGAGAAGATATATGCGGATAGATCAGCGAAAGAAATGGTATCAAAAGATAAAATATAATAAGAATTTCAAAGTAGTCAGCTTTATAACTGTTATTTTGGTATTTGTGGTAGGCTATATGATCATAACAGGAAGGGATGGCACAGGCGATAATGCATCGGATCCGGAGGCTGATGGAAGCAACAGTCTGGAGACGATAGTTATACAGGCACCGGATGACCCCACAGAGGATCTTATGAGATATGCGTCATCGGTCACTGATGATAAAGGTGACAATGGCAAGGGCGGTGATGGCAATAATGGCAATAATGGTAATAATGGTATAGAAGAGTTTGACTATACGATACAGGGAGCCGGAACGATAGCTGCGCCTGAGCCGGAAAAGAAGAAGGATGTGTATTCCTACAGTGGATCAGACAGAACGAGTGGTGGATCCGGAGATGGCGGTGCATCGGTTCTCATAACAGGAATGGAGAACAGTGTCAGAGTAATCCTGACAAATGGTGGTGATTATTATCAGAGCTATGTGGAATTTTCGTGTAGTACAGATGTCAATGTAACGAGTGATGGCAAAGCAAAAAAATATAAAGCAGGGGATATGGTTTCACTCGGAAGTGATGTCAAAGCTTCCAGGATAGTGGTTGAACCGGTAAGCTCAGATGGTGTTATAACTGTCAGCAGCCTCAGTAAATCGGGAGGTGCACCGAGATATCATGGCGCATTGGATATAACAAAGGATTCATCAGGATATTTTGTCGTAAATCAGGTGAACATTGAGCAGTATCTGTATGGAGTTGTATCAAGTGAGGTTTCATCGAGTTATAGCATGGAAGCGCTTAAGGCACAGGCCATATGTGCAAGAGGATTTACATACAGAAAGCTTGGATGCAATTACAGGGGTTACAATGCAGACCTTGACGATACGACAGCATGTCAGGTATATAATAATTTCCCAGAGACAGACAACTCGATCGCGGCGGTGGAAGATACGTCAGGAGTAGTACCTACTTATAATGGAGAGATAATAAACGCAGTATATTTTTCAACTTCGTGTGGAACCACTACAACCAGTGATCAGGTGTGGGGAGGCAGTATGCCGTACACATGTACAAGAATACAGAACACCGCGCTTGATATACCGTATTTCAGCGATGAAACTGCGTTCCAGGACTTTATGGATGGTAAGACTGACACTGATGTGGTGGAGCGAAATCTCCCTATGTACAGGTGGACTGTAAGTTATACAGATGACGAGATGAGACAGGCTGTGGAAACGGGACTTTCAAGATGTTCCGGTGTGTCAGCGACATCCGTAGGCAAGATCACATCTGTGGCTGTGACAAGCCGTGATGACAGTGGACTTGTCAAGGAAGTAACTATAACCGGTGATGCGGGAACTGTGACTGTCAGCGGACAGAGTAACATAAGAGTGTTATTTGCGACAGATGGCAAGGCGATCACAGAGCAGGATGGCTCGGAACTCACCGGCTGGACAGGCGTTCCAAGTAATTTCTATTACGTGAGAAAAGATACGAGCTCAGGACTTTACATACTTAAAGGTGGCGGATACGGACATGGTGTCGGCATGAGCCAGAATGGTGCAAATGAGCTGGCAAAGCTGGGATACACCGCGGCACAGATCATAAGTCACTATTACAATGGAGCGGTTCTCAGCTCGGTTGAAAGATAACTAATGGAGAGTTTGGCTATATGAAGATAAAAAAGAGAGCTGTGCTCATGTATCACAGGGTGAGACTGTTCATGGCAGAGATGAATAGGGATCAGGTGGCAACATTTGCGGCTCAGTCTGCTTTCTTCCTGTTGCTGTCATTATTCCCATTGGCTATGACACTGTTGACATTTGTAAAGTATCTGCCATTTACCGAGATACAGATAATGTCTATAGTAAAGGATCTATTTCCGGAGGAGATAAGTTCAAATTTTGAATTTATGGTTGCGGAGATATACAACAATAAAAGTTCGATCGCTGCAACTGTGGTGTCTATTCTGCTCACGGTATGGTCTGCTTCAAAGGGAACTATGGCTATAGGAAGAGGTCTTACGTTTATGTCAGGCAGGGAAGATAGTGTCAACTATTTTCTGAGAAGGGCGACACACGCATTGTATACACTGGTATTCTGTGTGGTACTTGTCACATTTATGGTGATATATATTCTTGGCGATGTCGTGATTTCAAAGATACTGGTAAGACTTGATTCGGTTGATGCATTTCAGCTGGTGGATACAGTTGCCAATATTTTGTCTATCATAAAAATAGCATTTGCCCCTACGGTATTGTTTGGAGTTATGATAGTGGCATACTGGGTATTGCCGGTTGAGCGTGTGAGGATCAAGACCGCTGTACCTGGAGCTGTATTTACAACTATAATGTGGATGCTTCTGTCGTTTGGTGTTTCGAGTTACATAAATATAGTTGGAATCAATACATATATGTATGGAAGTCTCGCCAGCGTGATCCTTATGGCATTGTGGCTCTACATGTGTATGTATGTCATGTTGATCGGTGCGGAGATCAACAAGTTTATGGATAACGGAGTGCGCGGGATAAGGAAGCGTGCTAAAAAAGCAGGAAGAGAGAAGCGACGCCTTGAGAGAAAAAAAGATGTTGACTAACACCTCCATGTAGGTATATTATCTCTACAGGCAGTGACGATGCAAAAGATGCGCATGTCACCATCAGAGAGACTGGGTCAGCGGCTGGAAGCCCGGTTTGGTAAAGCGGCGTATTTAATTTCACATCAGAGCCACCGTGGCTGAAGGATTAAAGATATCTGGTCATTTGTTGACTGGATTAGTTGGTAGATATTGATTTGTGTAGGTTGTGGCGTGTGACGTGCGATAAACGTCTAATGAGAGTCAGACATATCACGCAATATATTGTAAATAGCAGTATATATGGCAGTGGATATAATGGATGTCTGGAATCAGGGTGGTAACGCGGATATAATTCGTCCCTAGTATGTAAAACATGCTAGGGACTTTTTTAGTGTATAAGTCGTTTTCAAAGCATGAGCAGTTTCATGCTTGCATGAAAAACTGCACATGCTTTAGAAAACACAACAGAAATGAGCGAGCAGCCCGATAGGGCGGAGCGCGAATTACTGTAGGAATTGCGGGAGCCGAAGGCGGAGCAATTCCGTGACTTATACACTAAGTAGAAATGTACAAAAATCCCTAGAAATAGAAAAAGGAGAAATACGATGAGAGACAAGTTGGAAGCCATCAAGGCAGAGGCTCTTGCGAAGATCGAGAGCGCAGAGGTTGTATCATCACTGAACGATGTGAAGGTGGCGATACTCGGTAAGAAGGGAGAACTCACACAGGTTCTCAAATCAATGAAGGATGTAGCACCGGAGGACAGACCAAAGGTTGGTCAGATGGTAAATGAGGCGCGTCAGGCCATAGAGACAGCACTTGACGAGAAGACAAAGTCCATCAACAGAGCGCTCCGTGCAGAGAAGATGAAGAGAGAGACAATAGATGTAACTCTTCCAGGTGTGAAGAAACTCACAGGACACAGACATCCAAACCAGATAGCACTTGAAGATCTGGAGAGAGTATTCATCGGTATGGGTTACGAGATCGTTGAGGGACCAGAGGTAGAGTACGACAAGTACAACTTTGAGTTGCTGAACATCCCTGCAAACCACCCTGCAAAGGATGAGCAGGATACATTCTATGTTACAAAGGATATTCTCCTCCGTACCCAGACATCACCTGTTCAGGCGAGAATCATGGAGAAGGGAAATCTTCCGATCAGAATCCTCTCACCTGGACGAGTATTCAGAGCTGATGAGGTAGATGCAACACATTCACCATCATTCCATCAGGTAGAGGGACTTGTAATAGACAAGGGAATCACCATGGCAGACCTCAAGGGAACACTGGCGCAGTGGGCAAAGGAGTTCTTCGGTGAGAACACAAAGGTCAAGTTCAGACCTCACCACTTCCCATTCACAGAGCCTTCAGCAGAGTGTGATATCACATGCTTCAAGTGCGGCGGCAAGGGATGCCGTGTATGTAAGGGCAGCGGCTGGATAGAGATTCTTGGCTGTGGTATGGTTCATCCAAAGGTTCTCCGTGACTGTGGAATAGACCCTGAGGTATATTCAGGATTTGCATTTGGAATCGGACTTGAGAGAGTAACACTTCTTAAATATGAGATAGATGATATGAGACTGCTCTACGAGAATGACATGAGATTCTTAGACCAGTTTTAGAGATGAATGCTTTCAACAGAATATTGACATTGGAATAGATTTATAAAGGAGATTTGTAAGATGAATACACCAATTTCATGGATAAAGGCATATGTTCCTGATCTGGATGTGACAGCTCAGGAGTTTGTAGATGCCATGACTCTCTGTGTCTGTCAAGAGGCTCAGGGACAAGCTTGGCATACCGGACAGCATTAAAACAGTATATGGAATAGGATATAGATTTGAATGAATGACTATAACACAGCCATCTGTATAGTGGGCATATGCCTTGTAATTACAGCACTTGTAATTTTAATCAACCATCTGCGCACGAAGAAAACCATTGATACAATAGAAAATATGTTAAATGAGGCAGTCAAAGGGAATTTTTCTGAAAAAAGCTTTGACGAGACACGCTTATCCTCGCTTGAGACCAGGTTCGCTCATTATCTGAGTGCTTCTGTGGTATCTGCCAGAAATGTGGAACTGGAAAAGGATAAAATAAAATCGTTGATTGCGGATATTTCCCACCAGACCAAAACTCCCATAGCCAATCTGCTCTTATACAGCGAGCTATTGCTTGAGGAGGATACGGGCAATTTATCAGCCCAGATGTGTGAAAATATTGTTCAGCTTCATGCCCAGTCGGAAAAATTGCAGTTTTTAATCGACTCTCTGGTGAAGCTGTCAAGACTTGAAAACGGCATATTGCAGCTCTCCCCACAGGAAGAAGCGCTTAAGCCGATGCTGACACTGGCTGTAAAAGAGACAGAGTCCAAAGCCAGGGCCAAGGGGCTTGAGCTTATACTCCATGACATGGATGAAAAAGCTTATTTTGACAGCAAGTGGACTTTGGAAGCCATCTGCAATATCCTCGATAATGCTGTAAAATACACAAATGAGGGCAGTATAAGCCTGTCTGTCACGGCATATGAAATGTTTGTAAGAATTGATATAAAGGACAGCGGAATTGGTATAAAAGAG
>USSH01000179.1 GCA_900557435.1 uncultured Coprococcus sp.
AAAGACGCAAATGGTGCCGGTATTGATTATGAAGTATTAGAGACTTACAAAGGTAGGGATTTAGAGTATAAAGAGTATGAACCATTATATCAGTGTGCAGCTGATTGTGCCGCAAAACAGCACAAGAAGGGACATTTTGTTACATGTGACACATATGTAACTATGTCAGATGGTACAGGTATCGTTCATATTGCACCTGCATTTGGTGAAGATGATGCCAGAGTCGGACGTGAGAATGACCTTCCATTCATTCAGTTTGTAGATGGCAAGGGTGACCTTACAGAGGAGACACCATATGCAGGTAAGTTTGTTAAGGATGCAGATCCAGAGGTATTAAAAGACCTTGATAAAGAAGGCAAATTGTTCTCAGCACCTAAATTTGAGCATGATTACCCATTCTGCTGGAGATGTGATACACCACTTATCTACTATGCAAGAGAATCATGGTTCATCAAGATGAGTGATCCTGAAGTTAAGGCTAACCTAATTGCTAATAATAAGACAATCAACTGGATTCCAGAGACAATCGGTACAGGACGTTTTGGTGCATGGCTTGAAAATGTTCAGGACTGGGGTATCTCTCGTAACAGATACTGGGGTACACCTCTTAATATCTGGGTATGTGAGGATTGTGGCGAGATGCTTTCAATCGGAAGCAAGGAAGAATTAAAGGCTAACTCTGATAATTGTCCAGATAACATCGAGCTTCACAGACCATATATTGATGCAGTTACATGTAAGTGTCCTAAGTGCCAGGGCAAGATGAAGAGAGTTCCAGAAGTTATTGACTGCTGGTTTGACTCAGGTTCTATGCCATTTGCACAGCATCACTATCCATTTGAGAATAAGGAGCTATTTGAGCAGCAGTTCCCAGCCAAGTTTATTTCTGAGGCTGTTGACCAGACAAGAGGATGGTTCTACTCACTTATGGCGATCTCAACACTGCTGTTCGACAAGGCTCCGTTTAAGAACGTAATCGTTCTCGGACATGTCCAGGATAAGGACGGACAGAAGATGAGTAAGTCCAAGGGAAATGCGGTAGATCCTATGGAGGCTCTGAACAAGTACGGTGCAGATGCCATCAGATGGTACTTCTACAGCAACTCAGCACCATGGCTTCCTAACAGATTCCATGAGGATGCGGTTGTTGAGTGTCAGAGAAAGTTCATGGGTACACTGTGGAACACATATGCGTTCTATGTACTCTATGCAAATATAGACAACTTCAATCCACTTGAGCATGAGCTTGAGTATGATAAGCTGTCACTTATGGATAAGTGGCTTCTGTCCAAGCTGAACTCAACAGTCAAGGCGGTTGACGCAAATCTTGGCGCATACAAGATCCCTGAGACAACAAGAGTTCTTGAGGAGTTCGTGGATGACATGAGTAACTGGTATGTCCGTCGTGGCCGTGAGAGATACTGGGCAAAGGGCATGGAGCAGGACAAGGTAAATGCTTACATGACACTTTACACAGCGCTCGTTACTATAGCACAGACAGTAGCTCCTATGCTCCCATTCATGGCAGAGGATATTTACCAGAATCTGGTTAGAAATATAGACAAGGATGCACCTATCTCAGTTCATCTGTGCTCATTCCCTGAGGTGGATGAGAAGATGATCGATCCAGAGCTTGAGGTTGCTATGGACGAGATCCTGAAGATTGTTGTTCTGGGACGTGCAGCAAGAAATACGGCAAATATCAAGAACAGACAGCCTATCGGCAAGATGTATGTCAAGGCTGACAAGAAGCTTTTCGGTGAGGAGAAGGCTATCATTGAGGATGAGCTGAACGTGAAGAATGTTGAGTTCGATGATGATGTAAGCGCTTACACAACATACAGCTTCAAGCCACAGCTCCGTACAGTCGGACCTAAGTACGGCAAGCACCTTGGCAAGATCAAGGAGCACCTGTCAGCACTGGATGGCAACGCAGCTATGGCAGAGCTCAAGGCAGAGGGCGCTCTGAAGTTTGAGGCAGACGGAGAGGAGATCGTACTCACTGAGGCTGATCTTCTGATCGACATGGCTCAGATGGACGGCTTCGTATCCGAGGCAGATGGCGGCGTGACAGTAGTTATCGACACAAATCTGTCAGAGGAGCTTCTTGAGGAAGGTTTTGTCCGTGAGATAGTATCCAAGGTTCAGACTATGAGAAAAGAGGCTGGATTCGAGGTTATGGACAAGATCACTGTATACGCTGACGGAAGCCAGAAGGCAAATGACATCATCGCAGCAAATGCGGATGCCATCATCGGCGACGTTATGGCAACAGAGATCATCACCGGCTCGGTTGACGGATACACCAAAGAGTGGAACATCAACGGCGAGAAGGTAACTCTCGGAGTGAAGAAGAACGACTAATGTATATAATAGAGAAGCTAATCCGGAAAGAGATTGTATCCGGATGCTTGCTTGCGTCAGGGCTGTTCAACTTATGTCAGTTTGTTCTGACTTGCCGGTTGTTTATCTCTTTTAGGGCTTAAATCAGGCATTTTGGAAAAAATTATCCCTGATCAAGAAAATTCGGCCCGAAAGGTACAAATCTTAAAGATTTTGTATCTTTCGGGCTATTTTTATGTGATTTAGGATAATTTTGTACTTTCTTTAAATATATTTGGATATTTAGGAAAAAGTTAAGGGTAAAAAGTTAAAGATAAAAAGTTAAACACAACGCAAGTTAGGGGATGACGGTGGAATTACGATTTATTAAGTTTGTGTATGTGTGGTGTTGGGAGTATATTATTGTATGAATAAATCGTACAAATGACTGCCGTCAATATGTATATTGGTCAGTCAGAAAAACAAAGGAGACAAAAGATGATAGCAATTTTTATTGCGCCTTTTTACATAGCGTTAAATATATATTTGTTCTGGAGAATAAAGGGCTGGGTACAGGCCTATTTCCCAAAACTCAAAGGCAAGAAGGGCTGGATAGTCCCGATAGTGCTATATGCATTTCTGGCATCGGCGCTGGTGATCGCATTCTTCCTGCCACAGGGAAGGTTCAGGCGAGGTATGAAGCTGGTGGGTAATTACTGGCTGGGTGTTCTGCTGTATATGATATTCTTCATAGTGATAGCCGAGCTTGGAAGATTCCTTCTGCTTCACGTATTCAGAGTGGGCAAAGAGAAAATATGTGTGCCAAGGGTACACAGAATAGTGGGATGCGTGTGCGCAACGCTCATCATGTGTATATCATTCTGGGGAGTGGTAAATGCGAGACTTGTGCGGGTGACGCCTTATGATGTGACCATCAATAAGGAAGCACAGGACGAGAATGGTCAGAAGATGGATTCCATGAAGATAGTGCTGGTTGCAGATCTTCATCTTGGATACAACATAGGCGTCAGACAGGTTCAAAGAATAGTGAATTCCATAAATAAGCAGGACGCTGATCTTGTGCTGATAGCGGGTGATATATTTGACAACGAATGGGAAGCCGTTGACCAGCCGGAGGAGCTTGAGAAAATACTTCAGGGGATCAAATCAAAGTATGGAGTGTATGCCTGCTATGGCAACCATGATATACAGGAGCAGATACTTGCCGGATTTACATTTGGCGGACAGAAGGAGAAGACCAGCAGTCCGGAGATGGACGAGTTTATGGAGAAGGCGGGAATCACACTTCTTCGTGACGAGGGAGTGCTGATAAACGATTCCATATACATCTATGGCCGCCGAGATGCCCACAGACCGGGAAATGGAGTCACAGACAGAGTATCCGCAGACGAGATCACGAAAAAAATGGATAAGTCCAAAGCGATCATAGTCCTCGACCACGAACCGAAGGAGCTTGAGGAGCTGGCATCGGCAGGTGTGGATATGGATCTGTGTGGACACACCCATGACGGACAAATGTTTCCAGGCAACATACTTGTGGCGATGATGTGGGAAAATTCCTGCGGTTACCTGAATGTTGACGGCATGCATAACATAGTGACGTCGGGAGTCGGTGTGTTTGGCCCTGATATGCGGGTTGGAACTAAGGCAGAGATATGCCCGATAACGGTGAATTTTAAACTATAACTTGAATGATAAATTATATAAGCTATAATATAATGAATCCAATGGGAGACGTTCCATTGGATTTGTTTTTTTGAGGCCTCAAAAGAAGTAAAAAATTAAAAAAATAAAAAAAATGGAGGCGATATGTATGGAAGGAAAATATACATATAAATACAATGATACCCTTGTGGTAAAAAGTGATATAAATATAAAAAAAATAGACACATTTGACGAGAGCAAGGCGCTTGCTGATGATTTTATTGAGGCGATACATATGTATTGTGATGAGACATATCTGTATTATGACTGTTCGGATATAGATATGTATGAACCTAACATGGAAAATGATGTTTTTATCATAGTTGATAAGTGCTGCAGATTACCATTACAACTTATGGAGAAGAGTGCGGTGAATGATGAAAAGATCATGCATGATATACTGGAATATGTGACAGCCGTGAAGCAGGAGTTTCAGACTCTTCAGAAGAAGTATAATGATCTGATTGGAAGACTAGAAGAAATACATGCTGAAAGCATGGATATGGATGAGTTCTATAAGCAGTTTGTCAGTTTTGATAATGATAAGTATAAGGCTTTCTGTAGAGTATACAATAAGATATACCGTGAAAAAATCAACCCGGTTGCTGATTTCTGGAATGACAAACAGAGTCAGTACAAAAGGTTTGATGATGGATGGGATATAGGAGAACCTGACGATGAACAGTCTGAAGGTACAGAGGAAGAGACGGTATTTGACATTAACGATCTGTAAAATATTTGCTCATATGGCTATATTAAAAACTTGATTTTACCGGATGGAGATCTATCTTGCAACTCTTACAACGTGAATATAGAGATTATGATGAATATAGGCACGAGTGTAGGTGGGAGTTGGTGTAGTAGCGTTGGAGGTATTATTATGGATAATATGAGTTTATTTCGGCAGGAAGAAGAGCAGGCTCTTGCTAAGGAAATGTATGAGACTTACGGTCTTAGATTGGTTCATGATGAATTAACTCTAGAGGAAAAGGAGATGGATCGTCGAATGCGAAAAGCTTCTGATATGGCAAAGGAGCGCCATAGATTTCTTGGTCACACAATAGCTTCATACGACCCAGAAAAGAAAAAGGTTGTTTTGATACATCCAGATGGTAGGAGAGAATATGCAGAGTAATTTTAAAAACCTGATTTTACCGGATAGAGATCTATCTTGGAATAGGGGACAAGGAGCGTTGCGCCGATCAGCTTTGGGAGTTCTTCCATGATAAGGAAACTCAGAAAGCAACCATCCCTGGAATGCACACTTCCAAAGTAGCATTCGAGAAGCAGTGTATAGAATTAGAACTGTATAAAGTTGCAGAAGAAATTGTTAACAGCAACTTCATTGAGGAATACAATAAAATCGTAAAGTTCTAATTAATGGCGTCTATTCACACAGAAAAGAGGTAGTCCCGATTAAAGGACTACCTGAGTTTGTCAAGTAAAGTGTGTAAAGTTTTATA